>CADBTK010000117.1 GCA_902797585.1 Erysipelothrix rhusiopathiae | reverse complement strand
TCTACTGATTTAATATCGCCAGAAGCACCATTTCCATACCAAATCAAATATCCTTGATATCCAGCTTCTGTAATTCCTTTAATCTCTTCTTTAATCTCTTTGGCTTCATATGGCATATAGGCCATAATCCAAGTACGATATTGGGCATTTGACCCAGTATTTTTCATCAAAGAATCAACTTTAGAAGAGAATTTATATAATGTTTCTTTTGGTTGTTCGACTGGTTTTTCAATTCCCATCGCTCCATCAGAGAAAAGATCGGCATAAGGCATAGGAGAAATTACATCTACTACACCGGCAATCGCTGGGAAAAACTGTCCAATATCTTGGTCATCGTCCGCAACAATTGGCCAGGCGAAGACATCGGCTGCCACATATACTTCATATGGAGCTAATTCCGCTTTGGCATACATTAAGAATCCTTGAATAGCAGCTGCCTTAGATTCATCATATGTATTTTTCATATTAATCTTTTTACGAACTTGAGCGGTTCCATCTGGGAAACGGCAATAGTCAAACTGGATTTCAATAACGTGACAATCCGCAATTTCTTTTGCGATATCAACATTATACATCCATGCTTTTCTTGAATAGACACTTGGCCAATATTCTTCATTCAATACAAACAATTTGTTAGAGCCTTTTTCCGTAATGGCATCTTTCACATTTTGTTGGGCAAAGATAGAATCTTTAAACGCAACCACACGAGCAATGACATAATATCCATTGTCATGTAACTCATCAATAATTTTCGTTAATTCTTGTTTATTCATTTGAGAAGCTATCAATGCTTTTTCTGGCTTTTTAAGATAGTGCTTTAATACATCGCTATCATAGAATAACTCTCCACCATCCCCTTTTAAAACAATTACGAAGGCATTAATGGCGGTATGATTTTTTAAATCTAAAAAATAATCCTTATCCTTTAAATAGTTTTCTAAAGAAACGTGGACAGCATTAACCTCTTCTGGCATTGGGTTATTTTCATAACGAACTTTCGGTTGAGGTTTGTAGTCGATTTGGTTAATATATGCATCTTTTGAATACCCTTTTCCATATGTCTCATCCCAATATGTACTATGAGTAATATCTTGCGAATAATCATGTTTACTAGCTGCTTTACTTAACTCAACATAATCTCCACTTAACCAATACTTCTTACCATTCTTTTCTACTTCAAACCAGTGAATTTGTCCTGTTTGTTGATCAAAGTCATCCATATCAATATGAGTGACTTTTACTTTTTCAGACTTTTTTACGGTTGTTTTAGCAAGTTTTCCTTCTTTATCTGTCTGTAAATTTAATAATCGACGTGGGTATACATAATCCGTTTGTATACATTCTTCTAATGTATCTTTTAAAAACTTATTATTAATTTCGAAGGAAATATTGTTGTAGGATACTGTGCTTACTTTTTCTCCTAGCTCTTCTACTTTTAACTCAGAACCACGTGGAATTTCAATTGTATCAATATCTGCCTCTGATCCTACTTTATATGGCACCTTTACTTTCATCGTATCTTGACTATAAGCAAGATAGCGAATCGGATGCAAATAATTACGTAAGACTGGAACACCTAAAATCATTGCGAAAACTAAAAGAATCACAAACAATGACTTCTTAGGATGATTCACAAAAGGGCGTAATATAGCTCTCAATAAATTTTTCATGTTCAAATCGTAACAAACCTTTTAAAACCTGTCAAACATTGTCATATTATCTATATAACATTTAAAAAGACCTCTTCTCAGAGATCTTCTATAAAAATAGTATTCAATACATCCCCTAATATGACCAAACTCCAAACCATCCTTCATATCCACCATATGGCAAGATATGTGAAGAACGATATCGAACTTTGTAAATAGCGCTGCTTATAGAATGTGCACGATACCCATTTTCAACACACATTCCATTAGCTTCTGTTGGACGAGTATCTAAATTCGTCAACGCAACCAACATAACTTTTCGAATATAAGAATTTGCATTGTTAGCGCGAGATACATATCGACCATACGCATAATAAGAACCCCAAGATGTATACTCACTCACAAATCGAGCAGATCCATTTTTTCTAAAGGCATTAATTGGTGCACAGGCAGATAAATAAGATGCATAGTCATCTTGCCCTTGTAAATTATCTCCTGCAAGCCATCCTAGCGCAATAGTGAATGAACGATCATCCATTCCATAATAATCATGTGCTAGTTTTTTTAGTTGATTTAAAGAAGGCGCTTGGACGGAAGATAGAATATTAGCTAAAGATTTAGAATCATTAAACTGGCGACCAGCAGCTACACCATAAATCTTTTTATTGTCTATGTTGGTAGCTTTACCATAATAATTCCAATCTAATGAACCTTTTTTAGAATAAAAGTATTTACCATTTTCTACTGATTTTGATAATCCCGTAAAATTCCAATCTAATGCACCATTTTTAGAATGATACCATTTCCCGTTTTCTACAGATTTTG
>CADBTK010000116.1 GCA_902797585.1 Erysipelothrix rhusiopathiae | reverse complement strand
GGGCACACCAAGTGCACATGAAGTGGCAGTAGCATTAAAAGAATCTTTGGAAGATATTGTTCAAAATATTGAATGGGAAGATATTCCTGGAATAGAAGAAAAAGAATGTGGGAATTATAAAGATCACAGCTTATTTACGGCTAAAGAAATCAGTAAACAAGTGTTAGAAAAAGGTGTTAGCGATGACCCTTTTACACATCAACCTGTATAACAAGATTGGTCAAAACCAATCTTTTTTTGTGGAATTGTGTGTTTTCTATCGAAGTTTATGTCAAAAGTAGTAGATTGACCTTGTTTGTGGTAGAATATATAAGTATTTTTATGCGAATTAGGAGGAAACGAAATGGGAATCTTTAACGTTTTTTCGGAAGAACAAAGAGAAATCAACTCATTGCGCAAACAAGCTGACAAAGTCCTTAAATTAGAAGGGCAAATGGAAGTCTTGTCTGATGAAGAGTTAAGAAATAAAACGGATGAATTTAGACAACGTCTAGCCAATGGAGAAACAGTGGATGACATATTATATGAAGCATTTGCGGTAGCTAGAGAAGCGGCTTATCGTGTCATTAATGAAAAACCATATCCAGTTCAGATCATGGGGTCAATGGCTATGCATAAAGGGGACATCTCTGAAATGAAAACGGGGGAAGGGAAAACCTTGACTGCAACAATGGCTGTTTATTTAAATGCTTTAGCTGGACAAGGGGTTCACGTAATTACAGTTAACGAATACTTGGCAGGACGTGATGCTGCTTGGATGGGTGAAGTATACCGTTTCTTAGGATTAACAGTTGGTGTTAATAAACGAGAATTATCAGCAAGAGAAAAAAGAGAAGCGTATGCATGTGATATCACATATACAACCAACTCTGAGTTAGGGTTTGACTATTTACGTGACAACATGGTTACAGATGTGAATGAACGTGTTATGCGTGGATTACATATGGCCATTATCGATGAGGTCGATTCAGTTTTGATCGATGAAAGTAGAACGCCATTGATTATTTCTGGTGGTAAAAAAGAAACAGCTAACTTATATGTACAAAGTGATAGTTTTGTTAAAACTTTAGTAGCTCCTGAATATGAAACAGATCGTTATACACACGAAAAACGTTTAGTATCTGGAGACTATGACATTGATGAAAAAACACGTCAAGTTATGTTGAGTGAAGAAGGGGTTAGTAAGGCAGAAAAATATTTCAAAATTGCGAACTTATATGATGTAGAACACACTCAATTGGTTCACCACATTAACCAAGCCTTACGTGCCAACTACATTATGACCAATGAAGTTGAATACGTTGTTAGTGATGAACAAGAAATTGTCATCGTTGACCAATTTACTGGACGTATGATGCCAGGGCGAGCTTTCTCTGATGGATTACACCAAGCTATTGAAGCAAAAGAAGGGGTTCCTATCAAAGAAGAAACTGCAACACTAGCAACCATTACATACCAAAACTTTTTCCGTTTATATGACAAATTAGCCGGAATGACTGGTACTGCTAAAACGGAAGAAGAAGAATTCTTATCTACATACAACATGCGAGTGATTTGTATTCCTACAAACCGACCTGTACAACGTAAAGATTTACCAGATGAAATCTATGCACACAAAGACGATAAATATCGTGCTTTGGTTGCGGAAACAAAACGTTTATATGAAAAAGGACAACCAGTATTGGTAGGGACTATTGCGGTAGAAACAAGTGAATTGATTAGTGAGTTATTGAAAAAAGAAAATATTCCTCACCAATTATTGAATGCCAAAAACCATGCGAAAGAAGCTGAAATTGTTGCTTTAGCAGGTCGTCCAAAAGCAGTAACCATTGCCACTAACATGGCTGGTCGTGGGACTGATATTAAATTAACAAAAGAAACACGTGAAATGGGTGGACTTGCGGTATTAGGTTCTGAACGTCATGAATCAAGACGTATTGATAACCAATTGCGTGGACGTTCTGGACGTCAAGGAGACCCAGGATTCTCTCGTTTCTATGTATCATTAGAAGATGACTTGATGGTGCGTTTCGGTGGAAACAAATTACAAGCATTATTTGAAAAAGTAGGAGACGAAAAAATCGAATCCAAAGCAGTTACTCGTTCTATTACGATGGCACAAAAACGTGTTGAAGGATACAACTTCGATATGCGTAAACAATTGTTGGATTACGATGATGTATTACGTAGACAACGTGAAATTATTTACGAAGAAAGAAACAAGATTTTAGAAAGTGAAGATATCCATGATATGGTAAAAATCATTTTCGAAAAAGCTTTGGATCAAACGTTTGCAGCAGATGTTTCTGACAGTAAGAAAATCAGTGATGCGACAGACTTATGTAAATCCTTAGAAATGATGGGACTACAAGAAAATCGTAAAATCCACCCAAATGAAGTGGAAGGAAAAACAGTAGAAGACGCAAAAGCATATTGCTTGGAACGCATTTGGAACGAATACGAAGAAGAAATTAAATTGGTTCGTGATCAATTCTTACCATTTGAAAAAACTGTTGTATTGCGTAACATTGACCGCAACTGGATTGAACACATTGATATGATGGATAAATTGCGTGGAGGAATTTACTTACGTTCTTATGCACAAAATAACCCTCTTCAACAATATGTAGAGGAAGGATTCCAAATGTTTGATGAAATGAATCAACGTATTAATCGTGAAATTGCCTTCTTCTTATTGAAAGTTCGTATTCGCAAGGAGCAAGCGTAATGGAACTTTATGAATTAAGACAAAATGTAGACACTCACCTAGAGAAGTTAAGAGCTCTGGGTGAGTCTCTTTGACTTAGATACCAAACAAAAAACGATTGAAGAATTAGAAAAGAAAACGTTAGAAGATGGGTTTTGGTCCGATCAAAAAAAGGCACAAAATGTCATTCGTCAAAAGAATTCATTACAACATATCGTAGAAACATATACGACTTTGGATGAACAATTCTCTTCTTTAAATGAAACATGTGATGCATTAAAAGAAGAGTTGGATGAAGAATTGATGGAAATGGCAGAAGAGGAATATAAAGAAGCTTCTTCCTTGTTTGAAAAATTTGAAATCGAAGTTTTATTGAGTCATGAATATGACCAAAGCAATGCCATACTTGAACTGCATCCAGGAGCTGGAGGAACAGAGTCATGTGATTGGGCCAGCATGTTATATCGAATGTATACACGTTATGCAGAACAACATGGATATAAAGTGACAGTGCTTGATTATCTTCCAGGAGATGAAGCAGG
>CADBTK010000115.1 GCA_902797585.1 Erysipelothrix rhusiopathiae | reverse complement strand
CTGATTTCATCCAAACGCTCTTGGCTTAACTCTTTTTTATAGCGAAGTTTATGTTCAAGGCTTGCCCATAAGTCCATGGCGATGGTACGAATTTGTACTTCCACTTTAACCCATTTCTTTTCGTTTGCTAAAAAGATGGGAATCTCTACAATGAGATGAAGGCTTCGATATCCATTAGGTTTTGGCTTAGCGATATAATCCTTTCGTTCAATCAATCGTACATCATCTTGTTTCAAAAGAAGCTCTTCTAACATGTAGATATCATCTAAGAAACTAGAGACGATGCGAATTCCTGCGATATCGAAAATATTGGTCTCCATTGATTCGAAAGTAAGAGGTAACCCTCGTCCTTTTAGTTTTCGATAAATGCTGGAAGTACGTTTAATCCTTGTTTCTATGTTTTCGATAGGATTTCGATCATAGTACATGGAAAATTGTTCGTCTAAGACTCTGAATTTTGTTTCTATTTCTTTTAGTGCGCAACGATAATACGTCATTAATTGACGTAAAGGTAGTGCACTTTCATCAAAGTCATCATCGAGACTTGTAGTCAATAAATGCTCTAAATCAATCATGAACAATCGCTCCTTTATTGGAATGTAATTGTGTATGTTTCATCCACTTGTGGTAGTGCGCGGATTAATTCTTCGATGGCTGCTTTTGTTTGTTTTTCAGCCTCTTCCATCAATCCTTTTTCTTTGGCTTGTTTTAAAGCAACTTTCTTTTGTTGGATGGCAAATGTTTTGTAGTCATCCACATGAATAGGATTAAAGATATTGTTGTCTTCGTCATAGACCTCAATACTGTTTTCATCCAAAATGTGGTTAAGAACTTTCACTTCTGGAAGTGTTACGATTACTTCTTTGTCTTTGATTTCTACTTTGCATTCTTTGACATCAATACCGGCTTGAATCTCTCCTTGGAATTGAAGGATGAATGTCTTGTTGGTTAATGGAACGCTCCATCCATTTAATTCAAGAGAGTTTTCAAATTTCCCAACTCTAGAATAGTGATACTTTGTAGTGATTAGATCACTGGATTGAATCAATGTACTTTCAATTAAATCGGAAGTAACATCGGGTTCGTTTCTTTCTTGTGCAAAATGCATTCCCGCTAAAAATATAACGAGCGCACAAAGAAGTCCGGCAATGAATATTTTTAGTGTTTTCATAATCTTATTTTATCACGATTATAGGCCTTAGGGACAAGACAATAAAACTGCCACTAAGAGTGTCAAATTAAGCGATTAGAATATGGGCAACAGATAGGGGAAAGTGATATAATGCGATTATGAATGAAAAAGAATTTGTACTAGCTTTAGAAAAAGTTAATATACACTTAAACGAAAAACAACTCCAACAATTTTCGCAATATGCAGACTTATTAGAACAGTGGAATCAAAAGATGAATTTGACCGCTATTACGCAACGAGATCAAATTTATGAAAAACATTTCTATGATTCTATTGTTCCTTTTGCTCAAATGAATTTTGAAACGTTTTGTGATGTTGGAACAGGTGCTGGTTTTCCAGGGGTGCCTGTACAAATTGTATGGCCAGAAAAAAAGGTGACATTAATTGAACCTTTACAAAAACGATGCCGCTTTTTACAAGAGGTAAAAGATCAACTGTCTTTATCTATGGAAATTGTGAATCAACGCAGTGAAGAAGCTGTACATCAATACCGGGAAGTTTTTGATGTGGTCACTAGCCGTGCTGTAGCCCGATTAACAATTTTATTAGAACTTTGTACGCCTTTATTAAAAAAAGAAGGAATACTTGTTGCTTTAAAGGGTAAAGGGGCTATGGAAGAGTTGGAAAATGCACAACACGCTATGAAAGTATTGCACCTAGAAGCAAAAGAGATTAAAGAAGTACAAGTCGATGATGCGATGCATCAAAATATTTATTTTAAAAAGACACAAAAAACCGATCCGAAATACCCTCGGAATTACGGTCAAATTAAGAAAAAACCGTTAGGAGAGTAAACAATGGGAAAAATAATAGCGATTGCCAACCAAAAAGGTGGGGTAGGAAAGACAACGACTGCGATCAACTTATCCAGTGGATTGTCTCAAAAGAAAAAGAAAATATTATTGGTAGATTTAGATCCACAAGCCAATGCGACACATGGTTTATTGAAATTAAATGAAGTAAAACCGACTACAGTTTATCAAGTTATTATGGATGGGGCCGATATCAAACAAGCAATTGTTTCTAAACAAGAACCACGAATTGATATCTTACCAGCAGATATGTCTTTGGCTGGGGCTGAAGCGGCCATTGAACAAGTAAAACATGGGAAAGAACGCTTGTTAAAAGAACAATTGGAACGAGTGAAAGACCAATATGATTTCATTATCATTGATTGCCCGCCTTCTCTAGGATTATTAACAACCAATGCCCTAACAGCAGCGGATAGTGTATTAATTCCTGTTCAATGCGAATATTATGCCTTAGAAGGGGTCACCCAATTATTCTTAACGATTCGTTTGGTACAAAAAACATTCAACCCAGATTTAAGAGTAGAGGGAATCTTATTAACTATGTTTGATATACGTACTCGTTTGAGTGTGGAAGTTAGCCAAGAAGTTCGCCAAAACTTTGCGCGCCAAGTATACCAAATAGCGATTCCACGAAATGTAAAACTATCCGAAGCACCAAGTCGAAGTTTATCAATCTTTGAATATGATGAAACATGTGCTGGTGCTAAAGCATATGAACAATTAACCGATGAATTAATGAAAAGAAATAGAAAGAGGGGATAGTAATGGAAAAAGATAACAGCCGTTTAGGAAGAGGTTTGGATTCCATCTTTGGACAAGATGTATCCAAAATGTTAGAAGATATCCAAAGCGGACAAGACAATCAAGAACAATTGATGTTGCCTGTGGACGATATTCGTCCCAATCCCTACCAACCACGTAAAGTCTTCGATGATGATGCACTAAAAGAATTAAGTGCATCCATTGCCACACATGGTGTCTTTACTCCTATCTTAGTGAAGAAATCTATTTCTGGATATGAACTGGTAACAGGAGAGCGACGTTTACGCGCTTCTAAATTAGCAGGGAAAACAAGCATTCCGGCTATTGTAGTTGATTTTGATGATCAACAAATGATGGAAATTGCCTTGTTGGAAAATATTCAACGAGAAGATTTAAATATCATTGAAGAGGCCAAAGCGTATGAACAACTTTTGCAACGTTTAAACTATACGCAAGAACAATTGGCCAATCGAGTGGGAAAATCACGAGAACATATTACCAACACTCTTCGTTTATTAAAGCTTCCAAGCGATGTACAAGAATATGTCACACAAAAGAAATTAAGCATGGGACACGTTCGTGCTCTATTGGGATTAAAAGATGAAGAAAAAATGCGACGTATTGCCAAAAAAGCAATTGAGAATGGGTATTCCGTTCGTAATGTAGAACAATTAGTAAAAGAAGAATCAGAACATAAACAAGAGAAACGAAAAGAAGCGCCTTCTCTATTTGTCAATGAAGCCAAACGTCAATTGGAAGAATTTTTCCAAACAAGTGTAAATATTGGAACTCATTCTATTTCCATTCATTATGAAAATAAAGATGATTTAAATCGAATTTTAGAAATGTTGAATTTGATTGAAGAGGAATAAAAAGAACGCTGATGATTCATCAGCGTTTATTTGTAGGAGAGATACGCATCTTTCATGCGTGCAATGATAGTATTATCTGTAATGCCAGTGATGGATGAACATGCTTGTTCGAATCCTTCGTTGGCAATTTTTTCTTGCATTTCAACAGCTTGAGCATCTTCAGGGTTTACATAATTGAAGGCAGCTCCAATTCCTTGAATTAATGCATCGACAGGTAAGTCGAAATCAAGCGCTGTTTGCATAGGTTTAATCAAACGGTCGGTTGGAGAGAGTTTACGTAATGGTTCACGTCCTACACGTTTGACATCGTCATGCAAGTAAGGGTTTTTAAATCGTTTAATAATTTTTTCAATGTATGCAGCGTGTGCATCAGCATCAAATCCATGTTTTTTAACAAGTCCAGCACCTGATTGTTCCATTGCCTTGTGAACAAGGGCATAGATTTCAGCATCTTCAATACTGTCTTTGATTGTTTCTAAACCTTTTAAGTTTCCTAAATAAGCAGTAATACAGTGTCCTGTATTTAAAGTAAATAATTTACGTTCAATATAAGCTTCCAAGTTGTCGGCTAAGTTCATTCCTTCGATTTGAGGAATGTCTCCTTTGAAACTTGCTTTTTCTACGTTCCATTCGTAGTAAGCTTCTACAACAACGTCCGTTGGGATTTCGTTTGTGACTGGTGGAACGATACGATCCACGGAACAGTCAGGGAAACCAACGTATTGATCAGCATAGGCTTGTTGATCAGCGTCTAATAAGGCATATACGTGTTCTTTTAATTGCGAACTAGCGCGAATCGCATTTTCACAGGCGATGATATTTAATGCTTCTTGGCTTCCATTTTCTTTACGTAAAGCAATCCCTTTGGCAATGGCAGGCGCAATACGAGGCAAAATCATCAAACCAACAGCGGTAGTAACAATTTCAGCTTGTGCGATTTCATCAATCGCTTCTTGACCGGTTGATAAGATTCCGTCCACATTATCGATCACATAGTCTTTCTTTTCTGTATCCATAATGTGCACAGTATATTGTTGGTCATTGTGTAGGCGATCAAT
>CADBTK010000114.1 GCA_902797585.1 Erysipelothrix rhusiopathiae | reverse complement strand
CTCTGGTTATGAAGAATCATTTGATACGGACTCACCGTTTGTCGGGAACTCTTTTCTAATCTCTTATCCACGCTGTATTTATTGTAGTCATAAACAATACGGCGTCCTTTTTCAATCGCTTCAGAAATGATTTCAATATTATAAAAAACTTCCTGATTTTTCGTTTTACCCCAATCATCAATCGAATAAATATGTTTAACACTGGATTTAAAATATTTATTCGAAAGACAACACAATCGGTTGATAAGATCCTTTGAATGATTCGCACTTATGTACTTACTACAAAGGACCCCATCAATTAATACTCGAAGTTCGGAATCATCAAAGTCTCTCTCGCTAATATAGCTACCATCGCGACTGGATTCGATTTCCACTCCTGCTTCTTTTAACAAAGAAATATTACGTCCTACAGCTTTCCTTTCTATATGGATTTCATAATCCGATGAGAGACGTTTTAATATATCTTCTTGAGTCATCCGATGATTTTCATCGCTATATTCTTTTAGAATTTGCCAAATACGTAATAAAGCTAATTTCTTTGGTTCTGATACACTCATATTCCTACTCTCCTTTATATCCTTTTAGGAATTCTTAGTTGATTCACTCATATCGTACATCTTTTCTACCTGACTATATTCAGATGGACAATGACTCTTATACCACAACAAGCGTAAATAGTTCATTAGATATGCGATTACATACGTCTTACTCCACAAGGCTCGAATCCCTCTCAAGGAACGAATATAGTCATCCGGTACACCGTTGGCACGAAGATCTTTAATCAATTGAGGACGATAATGATAATTAGTCATCCCTCCCCTTCCAATATAATCGGCTAAATCTTGTGCCTTAAATCGGTTTACACCATATTTTATTAGCGTATGCATAACATCTTCTTTATATAGAATGAGTTTCTCCAGTTGGATACCTGTACCCATCATTTCTTTCACATTCCCTACATCAAAATGCATACTTAACTGAATTCCATAGAACGTGACAAAATCAGAAAAAGTATTCAAAGGTATAGATTTTTCAATATCTTTAGGAATCAAATAATTATCATACTTGTAATAAATATCATCATTTACTTTTTTATTATTCATAAAACTGTCAAAATCTAGACAATTCTTAATATCTATTTCATCCACTGGAATAGCATCCAAATAAATACCTGTTAAATCTTCCAACTGTTTGATTTCAGACAATATTGACGTATATGAAATATCCAAGGTATCACATGGCATACTCACAAGCCAACTTACGACTGGAACGATATCTTTATGTCCAGATAGCCCATATCCAACAGTTGAATAATCTAATACATTAATGTCTTTTGGAACAATTATTATTGTATTCGAAATTCTATCGGAATCATTTTGAACCCCACTTAAACTATTTATGATTGCACGTTTTTCTTTTTCACTTACTTTAACCAAACTTTTATCACAATACTGTTCCAACATAGACTTTGGATTAAAGGAGGTGTAATCGAGCGTATAATACACTTGATCATGGCCAAATACATCCTGTAAATATTGAAAAATACCTGTTTGCGCTTCCGGTGCCATTTCATATTGGAATGGATTCCAAACACATGCAACAAATTCATCATCCATATCTATAAAGAAATCAGGATAAATATTATTTCCTTGACCAATCAATGGCGTATTACATACAGGACATTTCTTCTGTTTACTTCCATAACAATTTAAATCCAACCCAGAAGAATACATCTTGGCATCTACAAATTCTACTCTTTTACAGTGTGGACAATAGTAATGGGGCGGCAAAGGATTGACCTCTGTGATTCCCATTAGATACGCCACAAAAGAAGCACCGGCATCACTTCTTTGCATGGTACGATATCCTAATTCTTTACTTTTCTTACTTAACATATGCGCTAGAACAAAATAGACTTCATACTCAGTGGATAGAATCCTTTTTAGCTCTGCTTGATATCGTTCCATAATTACAGCATCCGCATGTTCTCCATATTTTTCATGGAGCGCTTGTTCACATATACATTCCAGCTTTTCTTTGGCATTGGCTATATGAATCATACCTAAGCAATCATTGTCGATGTCAAACTCTTCAATCATATCTGCGATTTGGTTTGGGTTTTCTATCACCAATTCTTGAGCTAAAGAATGACTATCGAGCCCGGACAACATATATTCTTGTAACATTTGTGCAGTTGTTAAAAAGTAAGATGCCTTTTTAGATGTTCCTTGATGTAATACGTTGTAACAAATTTCATCTTGTGGAGTAATACAATTCGAACCATTTACCGCAACCGCATACTTACCTAGTTTCTTTAGTGCTTTTACCATATCTATCAGAACTGAATAAACATCAGCTTCAGTATACTGTTCTGTTTTATACCAACGGTAAGGATATATTTCTACATAATCAGCCATCGCATATTCTTGTCCAACAAGTGCTTGTATTCTTTCATCATGTTCCTTGGCTTGACATACGCTATGTACATCCTTTTCTGTACATTTAATCCCTACAAGGATACCTTGACGATGGATATCTATATCACCAAAAGAAAGACTAACCTCATTTGTTCCTAATCCATGGTTCTTGTAGCCAATAGACAAGATTTTATATATATTTTTCAATCCAGTTTTATTCTTAGCTAGAAGCGTTACTTTTCTTTCATAAGAATCTTGCTCTGGGTGCGTTACAATAATCTGTACCCCATAGATACCTTTAATCAAAGGATCCCTATCCCATTTAGCTTTATAAAAATCATGCAGGCCGCCAACAGAATTAATATCAGTTAGCGCCACTGCTTGTGCACCATCTTCTTTTACGAATTCTATGATTTCTTCAGGTTTGACAACTGTCTCCATATGCGAATAATTAGAGCATGTATTCAAATTAACAAATCGTTTCATATGACTCTCCTCTACAAATTACACTTTTAAATTACACTTAGTAACGTACCGAAAATAGTACATACAAAATTCTTCACAAGTAGACAATTCTTTCTCCACAACTGGAAGAACCTTTTTGTTTTCTTTTGGATTATTAGATAGTAACTGAGGTAAGTACGCATGATTAAAATCCGCTTCCTTATCAATAAAAGCGGCGTTTAATCCTTTCTTCAATTCCTCAATTTGTTTAATGTTTTCTGACATACCAACATTATATAATGATGCCCACACCTTGTAGCATTAAAAAATAATTGTCTTTTAAGACATTAAACGATGAATATGATAATATACGCCTATGAATCAATTAAGAATTATCATAGATTACATTAAGAAAATGAAAAATAACAAGAAGTTGCTTCGAATATTATTATCCTGGCTTGCTTTCATAATACTAATATTGATTCTAGCTTTTGTTATTATGGGTTGCTTATATTTTTATATTTTAATTACTACTAATGTCGCCAAAACGCTTGAATTGCCAGATAACGGTGTCGTAATCGCTTTAGTTGTAATCGGTCTAATATCTATTATTGCAGCAAACTTAATAATAAAAACAGCAATTAAATTATATGTCGATGATTTTCTTAGAGCCGAAAAGGACAAGAATTTAGTTGAACTACTAATCCAACAGAGCCAAAAAGTAATTAGTATTTTAGAATTCTTTATAGTTATTCTTTTTGCCTTCATTATTAGCTGTAAGAGCTCAGTTCTTAGCTATTTAAACACACCTACAGAATATAGCCTCCTGGTCGATATCTCATTAGCTTTTATACTTGCGCTATTTAAAATGTCACAAGCAGCTCTCTCATCACAATTAGAGTCAGTGTTACACTATGAAAAAAAGCCCTTCATAAGACGTTCAATGAAAGTAACAAGAAAAAACCGTACACACAACAAAGGGCGATATAGAAATCAATGTTCCAAGAGATAGAGACGGTAGTTTTGAGCCAGTAATAATACCGAAACGCACAAAAGATGTAAGCGCAATAGAAGATAAAGTATTGGCTATGTACGCCAGAGGAATGAGTCAACGAGATATATCAGCTACAATTGAAGATATTTATGGATTCAATATTTCGCATGAAATGATATCTGATATTACTGATGTGATATTACCAGAAGTAGAAGAATGGAGAAATAGACCATTAAAGAAGTGCTATGCATTCTTATTTGTAGATTGCCTTTATGTGACTTTAAGAAACGAATATGAAACCAATGAAACCGCAGTATATGTAATATTAGGCTACGATTTGGAGGGGCGTAAAGAGGTATTGGGATTATGGGTAAATCCAACAGAAAGTAAGAATTATTGGATGCAGGTATTTGATGAAATCAAGAAGCGAGGAGTTGAAGATGTATTCTTTATTTCGATGGATGGAGTATCTGGATTGGAAGATGGTGCTAAAGCAATATTCCCTAAAGTCGTAGTTCAAAGATGCATTGTTCATTTGATACTAAATTCAATTAAATATGTACCGTCCAAAGATTATAAAAAGTTTACATCTGATTTAAAACGAGTTTACGGAGCATCAAGTTCAAAAGCAGCACGAACAGCTTTTGAGACTTTTCAAAATAACTGGAAACAGTATCCTGGTGCTGTAGATGTCTGGGTTCACCGGTAACAGGTGCCCCTTGG
>CADBTK010000113.1 GCA_902797585.1 Erysipelothrix rhusiopathiae | reverse complement strand
CCTTGCCCCATTGTACCGGCACCAACAACACCAATTTTACTCATTGTATTAATCTCCTCTAATAATTATTGAGCTTTCGCTTTTTTGATTTCTTCTGCCAATAGAGGCAAGATTGTGTTTACATCTCCAACGAATCCCATGTTAGAAATTGTGAAGATTTCTGCTTGAGGGTCACGGTTAATCGCGATAATCATATCGGATTTATCCATTCCGGCAACGTGTTGTACCGCACCAGAGATACCACATGCGATGTAAAGAGATGGACGTACAGTTTTACCAGTTTGTCCAACTTGGCGGTCACGATCCATGAATCCGTCTTCAACAACGGCACGAGAACATGCAACTTCTCCACCTAATTCTTCAGCTACGGCTTTTACCATATCTAAACATCCTTCAGCACCACGACCAGCACCTACAAGAATGTCACATTTAGTGATATCAACACCAGCTTTTACTTTTTCTACTACTTCTTTAACAACAACTTGTGGGTCTGTTGAAGCCCATTTTGGAGCAAATTCAACAACTTCACCAGTTCTTGAATCATCCTTAGGTGCCAATTCAAACACTTTTGGACGAATAGTCGCCATTTGAGGGCGAGTATCAGGACAAACGATTGTACCGAATAAGTTACCACCAAAAGTAGGACGAGTAACTAATAACAATGCTTCCCCATCTTTTGCCTTTTCTTGATCAATTTCAATTTTGGTTGCATCTGCAGTTAAACCAGCGTTAATACGAGCTGCTACACGTGGCGCTAAGTCACGTCCTAATACAGTCGCACCAGTCAATAATGAATCTGGTTTAAATTCTTCAATCACTTGAGTCAATGCATCTGCATAGAATTGTGTTGAATAGTCTTTCAATAGAGGGTCGTCTACGACAACAACTTTATCTGCACCGTGAGCAATTACTTCTTGTGCTTTTCCTTTAATGTCAGAACCTAATAAGATCCCTACAACTTTAAATCCCATGTCAGGAATAGAAGCAACAAGTTTACGAGCTTCACTAATTAATTCGTATCCAACTTCAGCTACGTTTCCGTTTTTTTGTTCAACGAATACGTAAATGTCTTTGTATCCTTCAAATTTAGCCATATGTTCTCCCTCCTATTTCGTAATGATTTGCTTTTCTTTCAAAGTTTTAGCAATCATCTTCGCAGTTTCTTCTTCAGACAATGTATAAGTCTGAGTTTCAGCACTTACATCTTTTGTGAATGTAGCGTGTACTTTTGTAGGAGAACCAGCCAAACCTACAAGTTCGCGATCCATGTCTAAGTCATCAAATGTCATAACAGACACTTTGTCTTCAACAAATGAATCAACGATGTCGATACAGTTCATGTAACGAGGTTTGTTCATTCCAGATAATGTTGTTAAAACAACTGGTAATTGAGCAGCGATGATTTGTTCTTCATCTTCCAATGCTTTTTTAACAACGATTTCTTTATCTGTTAATGATTGGATATCGTCTACATATGTAACTTGTGGTAAGTTCAAACGTTCAGCAGTTTGAGGACCTACTTGGGCAGTATCCCCATCAATTGCTTGACGTCCGGCAATAATCAAGTCATATCCAATTTTATCCAAAGCAGCCGCTAATGTACGACTTGTCGCACAAGTGTCCGCTCCGGCAAATGCACGGTCTGTAATTAATACCGCGTCATCAGCTCCACGTGCAATTGTTTCTTGCAACATGTTTTTTGCTTGTGGAGGTCCCATAGAGACAACAGTGATTTTAATAGAATCGTCTTTGTCTTTTAATTGTAATGCAGCTTCTAAACCTGCTAAGTCATCCGGGTTAATGATACTAGGAACACCATCACGTACCAATGTACCGGTTTCTTTGTCTACACTGATTTCTGTAGAGTCAGGTACTTGTTTTACTAGAACAATAATTTTCATAATGATCGTACTTTCCTTTCCTTATCGTAACATCGCACCGGAAATGACCATACGTTGTACTTCAGAAGTACCTTCGTAGATTTCGGTGATCTTAGCATCTCTAAACATTCTTTCAACTGGCATATCACGAGTGTAACCATATCCACCTAATAATTGGATAGCTTTAGTCGTAACTTCCATAGCAACTTCTGCAGCAAATAATTTTGCTTCAGCAGCTAATACAGTGTAAGGACGACCTTCTTCTTTTGCTTGAGCAGCTTGGTACACTAACAAACGCGCAGCATCTGTTTTTGTTTGCATGTCAGCTAATTGGAATTGAGTGTTTTGGAATGCAGCCAATGGGCGTCCAAATTGTTTACGTTGTTTAACATATACAACTGCTTCATCAATGGCACCTTGAGCGATACCTAAAGCTTGGGCAGCAATACCAATACGTCCACCATCTAGTGTTTGCATGGCAATACGGAATCCCATTCCTTCTTTTCCTAATAAGTTTTCTTTTGGAACTTTTACGTTGTTAAAAATTAACTCACGTGTAGCAGATCCACGAATACCCAATTTCTTTTCGTGAAGACCGAAAGTAAATCCTTCTGTGTCTTTCTCTACGATAAAGGCAGAAATACCTTTTGTACCTTTGCTTTTGTCAGTCATCGCAAAGATGATGTAGACATCCGCTTCACCAGCGTTGGTGATAAAGATTTTAGTACCGTTAATGATGTAGTTATCTCCATCTAAAACGGCAGTCGTTTGTTGACCGGCAGCATCTGTACCTGCATTTGGTTCAGTCAACCCGAAGGCAGCCAAACGTTTTCCAGAACATAAATCTGGTAAGAAACGTTCTTTTTGTTCAGGTGTACCGAATTGTGCAATTGGCCAAGTACCCAATGAAGTGTGAGCACTTAATACAACCCCAGAGGTTGCACATTGTTTAGACAATTCTTCGATTGCTAAAATGTAGCACAAATAGTCAGCTCCAGCTCCTCCGTATTCACGTGGGTAAGGAATTCCCAACATTTTAGCTTGTCGCATTACTTCAACAGCTTCAACTGGGAAACGTTCCTCTTCGTCGACATCAGCAGCAAATTCTTTTACTTCTGCTTGTGCAACTTCTCTGAACAACTTTTGCATCATTTTTTGTTGTTCTGTTAAATTGAAATCCATAAATTGAAGTTCTCCTTTCTATTATTATTTTGAAACTTCAAAATTGTATTGCGCATGAAAAGGCATTTTTTTCTCATACACAATTCAATTCTACACACTCAAAGCGACCGAGTCAATCATTTGTGAATTTTTTTACAAGTGTGAAATATTCATCCTTTTTCACAAGAGTAATATTTTTACACAAGTTAAAATATAGTTATTTTTAAAAATAAAAAAAGAATGGAGATTTCTCCATTCTTAATGACGAATTTTTAATAATGGTACACTGACTGCCGATGCTACTAATGCACAAACAACAGCTTCAATTAACCCTTGTACACCAACAAGGGCAACAATAAATGATATAGGGTTATTCACATGAAGGGCATTGACTAAATTTTGTACATAATCACTTTGATAAAAGAATAGAACCAACGTTCCCATAAAGAAAGCTGTATTTAATAAAGAAGCTGATAATCCAGTGATTAGTGCATTGGTCTTCCCTTTCTCTTCTTGTCTTTCTTTTAGTACTTTAAAGATTAATCCAGAACACAATCCCATTAAAGTTCGAGCAATAACACAAACGATAAAACATTGGAATGGGTTTAAAGTAAACATAGCTCCAGTTAAAGCACTTTTTCCTTGCATGGCATTTAAAAAACTAGTCATTCCAAAGACAGTTCCAATAATGGCTCCATCAATCGGTCCCATCACAATAGCGGCAATGGCTACAGGGATTGTTAATAAGGACATGGATAAAGGTCCAATGTTCAAATACCCTAGTGGCGTGTATGACATTAATAATACAACAGCGATCAATAATGCCAAAGT
>CADBTK010000112.1 GCA_902797585.1 Erysipelothrix rhusiopathiae | reverse complement strand
TTATGATGTTAATTCTTGGAGCCTTACTTGGTTTAGGTTTAGGAATTGCAGATAAAAAATTAAAAGTGGAAGTCGATCAACGTGTCCAAGAAGTAACCAACATGTTGCCTGGTTATAACTGTGGTGGATGTGGATATCCTGGATGTTCAGGACTTGCAGAAGCTTTTGTATCCAAAGAAGTCGATCAATTCATTTGTCGACCAAGTAAACCGGATGCCAAACAAGCCATCATTGATTACTTACAAAACACACCAGGACCCGATGGAGAAACGATTAATATTAAAGGATAGAAGGATGATTATTCATGCTTATGAAGCTATTTATTCTATCTTGAAAAATAAGAAGCTTTAGAAATAGTAGGATATCTTAAAAGGATATCCTGCTTTTTTTATGGAGTAAGTGTTAAAATATAGATATGAAGAATATTACAAAATATTTGTTGTCATTGTTGGTGATATTTGGATTAGGAATCTTGTTGGGAAGACAAAGTATTTCTTTATTCCAACCAGAACAATCATCCAATCAAGCGATTGTACAAACAACGGATTCGAAAGAAGATGATGCGCAAGGGGTCATGGATGAAAGTTGGACAGGGGATACCAAAGAGCAAGTTGCTCTATATATCCATACTTATGGAAAACTTCCATCCAACTACATGACAAAGAAACAAGCAAAAAGACAATATGGTTGGTCCGGAGGACCTTTACATGAATACGAAGATGGACTTTGTATTGGAGGAGATTCTTTTTCAAATTATGAAGGAGAATTGCCAGAAAAAAGCGGACGAAGGTATTACGAATGTGATATTGATACACTTTCCTCCAGTTCAAGAGGACCGAAGCGAATTGTATTTTCTAACGATGGCCTAGTGTATTACACATCGGATCATTATGAGAGCTTTGAATTGCTATATGGAGAGAAACGAGAATGAATACAAAAATAATACGATTAGATCCAGATGAACTAACAAATAAATATGATATGTATGATTTCATGTGTGAACATTTAGATTGTCCTAGTCATTTTGGAAAAAACTTAGATGCTTTGCATGATATCTTAAGTGAAATCGAAGATGAAATAGACTGGATTATCACAATGGAAGATCTACAGGAATTAAGTCAAGATGATTATGGATATCGAACGCTGATGGTTATTGCTGATGCGTGTGATGAAAATGAACATTTGCATTTAAGATTTGAAAAATAAGACGCCAGAGAATAAATCTAGCGTCTTTTGATTTGGTATTGTTTGATCCATTGATCAACGATTTCTTGTTCAGGGTCAATGTAGATGGTTTGGTATTGCTTCATGGTTACAAACCCTAACGCAGCCCCTGGCACTTTTCTTAGTTGTGAAACTGAACAATAATCCACAGGTACACTACTGGATTGTCCACCTTTTGAATAGAAGGCAGCTAATAAGGCACACATACGAATGAGTGTTTCATCCATCGTCTCGCTTTTACATAGAACATGGGATCCATGATAGTCTTTGACATGGAACCAAGTATCTTGTTTACGAGCTAGTTTTTGAATAATGTAGTGGTTTTGGATATTGTTCTTACCTACATAGATATCGGCATTCTCTACTTGTAAGTGCAATAAGTTAGGGATGGCCTTTTTCTTTTTATTCATTCGAACTTTTCGTTGTGATAATACTTTTTTATCGATTAATTCTTGTCGAATTTCCAAGGCATCTTCAATGGAACAATGTTTTAATTGTTCTTCCAGTTGGGTAAAGTAATCAATGTCTTGTTTGCACAATTGAATTTGTTGTTCCAATATATCTTGGCTTCTTTTTAACTTATGATATTTTTGGTAATACTTATTGGCATTGCCTTTGATATCAAAACGCATATCAAGTGGAATAGAAACCATAGACCCATCTTCAAAATTAGGAACTTGCACTTCTTTTTCTTTTTTGATTTGTCCCATATATGCAAAAAGTAAATCTCCATACTCTTTATAAATTTCTAAGTCTTTGGCTTGTTCCAAACTGTCTTGAAGCTTTGGTAATTTCTTTTCGTGTTTTTTCTTTTCTTTACTAACTGTACGGAAGACATCTCCACATTGTTCTTTAATTCGTGCTTTCGATTCATTGTCTTGGTAAAGTTTCTGCATTCCTTCCATTAAAGGATAGGTGGTTTGACTTTGATGTAAATGCGTTAAAGGCAAACAATGATATTCTTTTTCGTAACAATATAAAGTATCGGATTCTAATAATTCTTTTAATATGTCTTTAAAGCTTTGTCCTTGAATCATCCGCGTTTGAAACTCATTGGATAAAACGGGAGAAAACCCATAAACTTGTTTAACTAAAGAACTATCCATATCCACATTTTCTACTTCCAATGGGTTTTGTTTTTCTGGTTGAGCAGGCAAGGTATATTTAGCTCCTGGGTGAATGGTTCTTTTGGAGTTTTCATAAACTGGAATTCGTTTTAGAGCATCCACAATGATATTGTCTGAATTGACCAAAACGATATTGGCATATTTTCCCATTAATTCAACATATAAATAAAATCGAGTCGCATCACCAAATTCATTGCGAGAGGCAAGGGTGAATTTCAATAAGCGATCAAAGGATATTTGTTGAATGGATTCAATCGTTCCTTGAGACAATTGTTTTCGTAAGACCATCACAAAGTTGGATGGTATCCCTTGCGTTGTTTCAATGGAATCTACAAAGTAAATACGGTTGGTGTTGGAACGAACATTGCATACCAATCGTTTATTTCCTTGTTTGGTATGAAGAACAAAAAGCAGTTCTTCATCACTGATATTTTGAATTTTACTAATTTTACATGGGCATACTTGATTTAAGTGTTGTGCCACATTGTATAAAAATAATCCATCTATGGCCATTGTGTTTCACCACCTTATTAGAGATTGTATCATAACCATTGTTGCGAAACATTGATTTATTTGGAATGGCAAATAGATCAAAAAAGAAGTTTTAATAAGGGAAAGTTCAATTTGTCAAATAAGGGTAGAAAAGATAGAATAGTAAAAAAGAGGATTTGATTATGAAACGAGGATTATTGATTATCTTAAGTGGGCCTAGTGGCGTTGGAAAAGGAACATTACGTAAAATGTTTGAAACCAACCAAGATTTAAACTTAGCTTATTCTACTTCTATGACAACGCGTCAACCAAGAGAAGGAGAAGTCGATGGTGTGGATTACTTCTTTACAACAAAAGAAGGATTTAAAGAAGCTATTGAAAAAGGGGAATTATTAGAATATGCAGAATTCGTTGGGAATTATTATGGAACACCATTAGCGGAAGGAAACCGTCTTCGCGACCTAGGAAAGAATGTATTGTTAGAAATTGAGGTACAAGGAGCAACCCAAGTACAAGAGAAAGTACCAGATGCTTTAAGTATCTTTGTTTATCCACCAAGCATGGAAGAATTGGAAAATCGTATTCGTGGGCGAAGAAGTGAACCAGAAGAAATTATTCAACAACGTCTAGCTAAAGCCGAACATGAATTAAAGATGATTGGGAATTATAAACATCCAGTTTGTAATGAAGATCCAATCTTGGCTGCTAAACTGATTGAAGATATTATTCTTCGTGAAATGGAAAAACAAGAAGAAACGGCATAAATAAGGCTTGAAACACGCGTTAAAGTGTGTTAAATTCAGTATGTAATCGGAACAAAAGAGTGGGACATCCCACTCTTTGTTTTGGAAGGGAGTAAAAATGGATAAAATCAAACAACGAATTATCCCCGTTTTAGAAGGGCAGGGGTGCTCATTGTATGAGATGGAATGGTTAACGAATCAACAACCACCTCTATTGCGAATTTCCGTTGAAAAGAAAGATGGAGAAACCGATTTGGACACATGTGCAACATGTAGTCAATTGATATCGGATGTATTGGATGAAATGGATTGGTATGCCAGTGAATACAACTTAGAAGTTTGTTCACCTGGAGCTGAAAGACCATTGAAAACGGAAGAACATATCAATCGAGAAATTGGTTCTTATGTATATGCCAAAATGAAAGATCCAAAACAAGGGCTTTCTGATGTATATGGAACACTTGTCGCTAACAATGAAACTAGTGTTTGTATTGAATATAAAGAAAAGACTCGTAAGAAAACGATTGAAATCGATAAAGAGAATTTGAAAGAATTCCGTACTGCAGTAAAGATATAGGAGAACAACATGAAGAAAGTAAAAGCAGAAGATTTAAAGAGAGTATTATTGGACATTGAATCTGACCGCCAATTGACACCTGAAATTGTCGAAGAAGCTTTAAAAGAAGCAATGGCCAAAGCGTACCGTAAACACGTAGAAATGAACGATGCCTATGTACGTGTTGAATTGGATGAATACATCCACATTTATCCAGAGAGAATCGTTGTGGAAGAAGTGGAAGACGATGCTCTTGAAATTGAATTAGCCGAAGCACAAAAAGTAAACCCGGATGTAAAAGTAGGGGATTTTATTTCAGAACCGGAAGTTGATTTCACTCAATTTGATCGTGCTGAAATTACCGTTGCGAAAAACGTGATTAAACAAAAAATCCGTGAAGCAGAAAAACAAATTGTATACGAAGCATATTCGGATAAAGTCGGAGACATGATTTTAGGAACTGTAGAAACAGTGGGAGAAAAATATGCCACTGTTAATATCGGTAAAACCGAAGCGATGATGAAGAAAAGTTCTCAAATCCCTGGTGAAACATACCGTGAAGGACAAAATATCCTTGTGGTTATTGATGAAGTTCACAAAGAAGGGAAAGGAGCTCAAGTATTAGTATCTCGTTCTACTCCTGAATTTGTACGCCGTTTATTTGAACGTGAAGTAACGGAGATTTATCAAGGAACAGTAGAAATCAAAGCCATTGCTCGTGAAGCGGGTGAACGTACAAAAATTGCGGTTTACTCTCACAACGAAAACATCGACCCAATTGGAGCATGTATTGGACCACGTGGAAGCCGTGTGCAAAACATCATCAATGAATTAAGTGGTGAAAAAATCGATATCTTTGAATGGAGCGACAACATTTCTGAATTGATTCAAAATGCATTAGCACCAAGTGAAAGTTTAGGAGTATTCCCTAATCCTGAAGTAGAAGGTGGATTAATCGTTGTAGTTCCTGATAACCAATTATCTTTAGCCATTGGTAAAAAAGGGAAAAATGCTCGTTTAGCTGTAAAATTAACAGAACGTAAAATCGACATTAAAGCAGAAAGTGAAATGATTGAAAATGGTATTGATTACCGTGCATTATCACAAGCTATGTTGGATGAATACATGGAAGCGAAAGCACAAGAACGTGCTTACAAACAACAACAACGTATTGATGAGTTGAAAAATACAACAAATGACGATGACATGTCTGTTGTGGAAGACATCGAATTCACATATGCGGATGAAGTTGAACCAGTAGAACCAGTACAAACGCCTGCTTCTGCTCAATCTATGTTCGATCAAGAACAAGAAAAGAAAGAACAAGAAGAAATGGAAGAAGCAGCACGTATTGCGAAAGAAAAACGTAAAAAAGAACGTGCGCAAGAAGTAAAAGCTTATACTTCAAAATTTGAAGACTTTGCCGATGCTAGTGCTAAAGAAGAAGTAAAAGCAAAACCGAAAAAAGTTAAAGAAGTAAAAGAAGAAGTAAAAGTCGAAGAAAAAGTCGAAGAAAACAAAGAAGCATTCGAACAAATGAAACCTATTTATTCGGATGAAGAGTTGGCAGAAATCGAAGCTCAACAAGAAGATGAAATGGAACGTTGGGATGAAGATGTCGACTACGAAGAATATGACGAATACTACGACTAGGAGAAGCTTATGCGTAAAATACCTATGCGTAAATGTGTAGTTACCCAAGAACGTTTTCCAAAAATGGAATTGCTTCGTGTTGTACGTACCCCTGAAGGAGAAATTGTGGTTGATCCTACAGGGAAACAAAATGGGCACGGAGCTTATGTTTCAAAAAAAGCGGAAACCATTGAATTAGCAAAAAAGAATAAAGCACTAGAACGCGCTTTAGAATCGAAAATTGATGATTCAGTGTATGAGGAATTATTGAAACATGTCCAATAACTGGATTAATATGGTTCAAATTGCGATCAAAGCTGGTAAGGTTCAAGTTGGTTCAAACTTGATTCCTTCCATTCAATCGCAAAAAGCCAAATTGGTATTAATCAGTGAAACGTGTGGGAATAACACTAAGAAAAAAGTTCTAAATAAAACGGAATACTATTCCATACCATGTGTAAATATTACCCAAAAAGATATGGAAAAGATTTCTATTCGTAATTATTCGGCAATAGCCATTACCGATAATGGTTTTGCCCAAACTATATTAAAGAAAGTTGGTGAGAATGATGGCTTACAATAAACAACATCAAAAAAGAAAACCCAATAAGAAGAAACAAAACAAGAACAACCGAAATCAAAAACCGGTTCAAGCACAACCAAGAAAAAAGGAACCAGAAGTAACCGCCATTACATATACGCAACCAATTACGGTTGGAAAATTAGCGGAATTGTTACAACGCAATAGTTCTGAAATCATTAAGTTCCTATTCTTATTAGGAAACATGTCTACAATCAACACCGTATTAAGCGATGAAGATGTAGAACTTGTCTGTGCAGAATTCAATGTAGAAGCAACCAAAGAAATCATTATCGAAGAAGATGATATTGAGGTGCAATTGGATAACATTGAAGAAGACGAAAGTCAAATGGTTTCTCGTCCTCCAGTAATTACCATTATGGGGCACGTTGACCATGGGAAACCAACCTTGTTAGATACCATTCGTAAAACAAATGTTACCGAAGGAGAATTTGGGGGAATTACCCAACATATTGGTGCCTACCAAGTAAGTGTCAATGACAAGAAAGTAACATTCTTAGATACGCCAGGACACGAAGCCTTTACTGCTATGCGTGCTCGTGGTGCGCAAATTACTGATATTGTTATTATCGTAGTAGCTG
>CADBTK010000111.1 GCA_902797585.1 Erysipelothrix rhusiopathiae | reverse complement strand
TTGTAAAGCAAAAAATATTTTTTCATCAAATCCTGAGGATTGTTTACGCTCTACAAATTCTAATAAACAATATGTGATAAATAACAATGGCAATGTCAACCATGTATCTTTTAAAGTATCTAACAATAGTTCTAATAACATTTACTTCTTCCTTTCGGTTGTTGTATTTTCTCATACAATCATAGAAAAAGGCAAGTCATCAACCTGCCTAAAGTTCTTGAATATCAATATGTTTTTCTTTTAATCGTAATTCCGTATAGTCATGTATTGTTTTATAGAATAGGGCAAAGATTGGAACACCAATAAACATTCCAATAATTCCGGCTAATCCTCCTCCTAAAGTAACGGAGAATAAAATCCAGAATCCCGATAATCCCAATTGATCTCCTAGTACGATGGGTTTTAATATGTTTCCATCTACTTGTTGAAGAACAATAATGAAGATTAAAAAGAATAAACAATACAATGGTTTGATCAATAATAGTAAGAAGGCTACAGGTATAGCTCCTAAAAAAGGTCCAAACACTGGAATGATGTTGGTGACTCCAATAATAAAGGCAATCATCGAAGGGTAAGGGATTTGTAGTAAGGACATCCCTAAGAATGTGATGATTCCAATAATGGAGGAATCAATTAAACTTCCTACGATATATTTATCAAAGATTTCTCTAGCATTGCTAGAAAAAATAGAAAGATGGTGAGCAATGTCATCAGAGAAAAGGGCATAGTTTATTTTTTTCAAGGATAAAGATAATTTTTCTTTATCTAGAATTAAATAGAATGCCGATACCAATGCTAGTAAGAAGTTAACCAATCCTTTAATAAAGGCAATGGAGTAGTTAGCTATCTGCAATACTTGTTTCGATAGATTTTCGGTATTATCGGAAATAAATGTTTCAATGGAAGGTAATTCCAATTTCAAATGTTTCTCAATATATTCAATAATATTGGTTAAATTTTGTGCATATTGATTATTGTTGTTGAGAAAGGATTGTAGTGACTCGATAATACTAGGAATAATGAGTGAAACCATTAAACTTAATAGAACGATAAATCCTATAAAAACAATGACGGTTGACAACAAGCGTTTTTGTTTAACGTTGTAGAAAACATTTGTCTCTAAAGTCATGACAGGAATTCGCAAGACGAATGCCAAGGCAACTCCTAAAATAAAAGGAATACAGATGGTGGTGATTTTTGAAATAAATTCACCAAAGTTTCCTATATTAAAGAAGAGAAAACCAGCCGCAACGGCTAAGACTAAAGAGATCGTATAAACGGTAATCCGTTTGATCATTTCTTCTGTAAATTGTATCTTCATACTTAGTATTTTAGCACCTAGAAAGATAAAGGCAAACCATATATAATATTTTTATGAAACTTTATTTTGATGGAACAATTTCAGTAAAATCAATCTTAGAACAAAAAAAGCGACCTATCACAATGTTATATATGGACGCAAAGAAAAAATCGAAAGATTTTCATTATATAGCTAGTCTTGCCAAAAAAATGGGAGTACCTATCTCCATAGTTAAAAGAGATCAATTGGATTTATTATGTGGACATAGTCGTCATGGAGGGATTGTATTAGAAGCTAGTCAAAGAGACTATACAAATCTTGATACCATATCTTCTTTTCCATTTTTCTATGTCAATGGAGTGGAAGATCCTTATAATTTAGGAAGTGTATGTCGAACATTATTTGCTCTAGGAATCAATGATATGGTGGTTTTAAAAAGAGATTGGAAAAGTGCCGAATCAATTATTCAAAAAGCCAGTGCCGGAGCTTATGAAAAAATCAATATAGTTCAAATAGAAAATGATCAAATGTTGGTTGATTATTGTCAGGCGAATCAAATACCAATTTTATGTGCACATAGACATCAAGCAATCAAACTTACTGAATATCAATGGCCAGAAAAGGTTTGTATGGCAGTAGGGGGAGCATTAAGAGGATTGAGTGCTACCATTACTTCTAGTAGTGCACAAAATATTTATATTCCTTATTTAAATGATTTTAGAAATGC
>CADBTK010000110.1 GCA_902797585.1 Erysipelothrix rhusiopathiae | reverse complement strand
TCCATTGCGCACTTTATTTAATGCTTCTTCCACTGGGATTGTGTATTGTTTGGCATTTTTTACCCCTTCAATACGACGAATCGCATCGGAGTGTCCTTGACTTACACCTTTTCCCCAGAATGTGTAATCCACACCTTCAGGTAAAATCGCATTCCCATATACACGGTTTAAAGAGAACAATCCTGGATCCCATCCAACAGAGATAATTCCAATTTTGTTGGCATTACTAGCGGCTGCATCCACATTTGCGAAATGTTCCGGAATACGAGCGTGTGTATCGAAACTATCGACTACGTTAAAGTATTTGGCAAACTCTGGCGTTTGCACAGGTAAGTCTGTTGCTGATCCTCCACAAAGAATTAAGACATCAATTTTATCTTGGTAATTCAAGATGTCATCGACATGTACCACAGGTACATTTTCACTTTGAATACTTAAAGTTTCGGGGACACGTCGAGTAAAGACAGCCACTAATTCCATGTCATCGTTTTGTCGAATCGCACATTCAACTCCACGACCTAAATTCCCATAACCTACAATTCCAATTTTGATCATATCTATTCTCCTTCCATTTGATCGATTAAATCATTCATCGCATAAACACCTGGCTCTTGGTTTACGATGAATTCTGCTGCTTGACATGCACCATTGACAAAAATTTGTCGATTGGTCGCATGGTGGGTAATGGTAATACTTTCATTATCGCCAAAGAAGTGAACGCTATGTTGGCCTGCTTCCGTTCCTCCACGTAATGCATGAACTCCAATTTCTTTTTTACGCGCTCCACACATTCCTTCTCTTCCATACACTTCTTCAAATTCATTGGAAGCATTTAAGATTTCAAGAATGGCTTTTGCCGTACCACTTGGCGCATCGGCTTTTTGGTTGTGGTGCGTTTCTACTAGTTCCATATCATAACGCTCTTTTAATAAAGGAACCATCAACGATAATGTCTTTTGAAGCACAGCTACTCCATACGAGTAGTTGGCACTATAGAATAATGGAATTTCTTTTCCACTTTCTAACAATTGTTCTTTTTGTTCTTCCGTTAATCCTGTTGTTCCATAGACTAAAGCTGCTTGATTCTTTTTCGCATAATCAAGAACCCACGCTAAGTTATCTCTGTGACTAAAGTCTAAGACAACATCCGCTACTTCCATAGAATCTAAAACGGATAAATCTAAGGCATCGGCATAACCGACTACACTATGTCCAAGAGATTCCATCGTTTGACCGATAAGAGATCCCATTCTTCCTTTTCCGACAACTAAAGCTTTCATAGAATGCCTACTTTCTTCATTTGTTCAACCAAACGTGCTTTATTGGTTTCACTCATTTCACATAGTGGTAAGCGATATCCACCAATTTCCATACCCATTTGATTCATCGCTTCTTTGACTGGGATTGGATTCACTTCATAGAACAAGGCATGAATGTAATCCAAGTATTTTTGTTGGATAGCAAGAGATCCTGCATGGTCGCCTTCCAACCATTTCGTTACTAAATCATGACATTCTTGTGGATGGGTATTGGCAAATACACTGATTACACCACTCGCTCCAATAGCTAACATAGGAACAATGATATCATCGTTTCCACTATACATCACAAAGTCATCACTTAGAAAACGTGAAATACTCATCGCATATCCTAAGTCACCACTAGCTTCTTTGATTCCACAAATGTTTGGATGTTTACTTAATTGTTCAACCGCACTGACACTTAATGAACAAGCTGTACGACCTGGTACATTATATAAAATCAATGGTTTACTTACTGCATCGGCTACAGTTGTAAAGTGTTTAATCATACCCTCTTCATTGGCTTTGTTGTAGTAAGGTGTGATCGCTAGTAGAGCATCCGCTCCCATATCGGCATATTTCTTACTTTTTTCTAACATCGTTTGGGTATCGTTTGACCCAGAACCTGCAATCACTGGAATACGTCCGTTAATCACACGAAGCGCAAATTCTACAACATCGTCATCTTCCTCATGGCTCATCGTCGTACTTTCCCCTGTTGTTCCCAAAACTAAGATGGCATCGGTATGGTTGGCTACATGCCATTCCAACAATTCTTCCAACTTTTCAAAGTTGACACTTCCATCTTCTTTAAATGGTGTTACTAATGCAACAATTGATCCTTTAATCATTTTATTATTCCTCCAGTTTGATTAAATCCTCAAACGTTTCTCTACGAATCACAATGCGTGAATCCCCATCTTT
>CADBTK010000109.1 GCA_902797585.1 Erysipelothrix rhusiopathiae | reverse complement strand
TTTAATGAAAAAGAAACATGTGGATACTTGTGCCATTGTTTCGAATGGTCAATATGTTATTCAAAGTAAGAATGTAGACTTATCTCAATATAAAGAATATTGGAACAAAGTGCTAGAAGGAAGAGGCGGTGGACAAAAAACTATTCTTCAAGGAAAGTGGGAAGCCGATCAAGAAATCATTGAGAAAGTATTGAAAGAAACGTTGTGTCTATCTTGATTTTCAAATGGTTTTCTCTATAATAGGAGTACAAGTGAATAAAGTTTCGTGCAGAGTAGGAAACAAAGCGTAAAGTGCTAGGTATACAGGGAGTTGATATCTAGACGAAAAGGAAGTCCTTGCGGTTTTGTCTCCGCATCCCGCTGCTACGTCTGAGATAAAGTTGTAACCTTCGATGTAGCTAAGAAACTACAGAGGAGGTTTTTTTCGTGAAAAAATTACAAGATGTAAGAACGCTAACAACTGCTGCTTTACTAGTAGCCATTGGAATTGTATTGAGTTTATATAAAATTCCATTAAGTGAAACGATTCAAATCTATTTCACATGCATCCCATTAGCAATCTCTGGTTTTTTATTTGGACCAGCCGTTGGGTTGTGTACAGGAATCTTAATTGATTTAGGAGGATTTTTAGTTCGCCCAACTGGGCCATTCTTTCCTGGATTTACCATTGTCGCAGGGCTAAATGGGTTGATTTATGGGTTATTCTTATACAAAAAGGAAGGAACTCTTCTTCAAATTGGGATTGCACAAGCAATTCAAACGATTTTTTCTAGTTGGATTGGGAATACTATTAATTTAATGATTATGTATGGGATGCCATTTTTCCCATTGTTGATGAGTCGAATTCCAAAAGAGATGATTATGTATCCCATTTATACGCTCTTTATTGTGGTGGCTATTCGGGCTATCTTACGAATCAAAGGAAAAGGATATTTTGAATGAATTATCAACAATCGAAACAATATATTCAAAATTGTATTCACTTCAGTGAAGTAAAAGTAGCACAAAAGAAACAAGACTTTGGACTAGAGACCATTCGTTTTCTATTAGAAAAAATGGGCAATCCTTCAAAACAATTGCGATTTGTCCATGTGGCAGGAACCAATGGAAAAGGATCTTTTGTTGCCTATTTAGAAAACATATTATGTGCCGATAAGATTAAAGTAGGGGCTTTTACTTCGCCTTATTTAGAAGAATATACAGAAATGATTCGTATTAATGGGCAAGAAATAAGCCAAGAACAATTTGCTCGTGAAGTTAGCTACATCCAAACAATCATTGAAAAAGAAAATTTAGCAGTTAGTGAATATGAATGTTTGGTTGCGGTGGCTTTATCCTTTTTTGCTCGAGAAAACTGTTCATTGGTCATTTGGGAAACGGCACTAGGTTCGGATAAAGATGTGACCAATGTGATTGATGTGCCGGTGTTAACCGTGATGATGGCCATTGGTTATGATCATATGAATGTGTTAGGTCAAACATTAGAACAAATCACAGAAAGTGAATGTTCTATTCTTAAACCAACAACAACATTATTAACAACCATCCAAAAAGATATTGTGCATCAAAAGATTCAATCGATATGCCAACAAAAAGAAATTAATTGGATACAAACGCAACCCGTTTCTATAGTTTCTTTAGAAAATGGCGTATTGTTTGATTATAAAGAGATGAAAGAAATTCAATTATCTATGCATTCATATACCCAAGCACAAAATGCGGCTACTGCTATTGAAGCAGCTTTGTTCTTTGGAATAGATCGAAAAGCTATTTACCAAGGATTGAAACAAACGTATTGGCCAGGTCGATTTGAAATTATTCAAAAAGAGCCATTGGTGATATTGGATGGAGGTCACAATACTTCATGTTTAGAAGCTTTCATTCAAGATTTACACCAAGCCTATCCAAAGACTTCTTTTCATTGGATTGTAGGAATGTATAAAGATAAAGAAGTGCAAGCGATGATGGAAATAATTTCTGGTATTGCCAAACAAGTGCATTGTATTCAAGCGCCATCAAAGCGTGCATGTTTGCCTGAAACGTTAAATCAATATTGTTCAAATGGAATTGTTTGTACTTCGTTTGATCAAGCGATGAAGCAGACAGAAAATCAGCCTACTGTTATCTTTGGCTCGCTATCTTTAGCCCCTTTGGTAAAGACTTATTTTAACAAAAGATAAAATCACGGATTAGAATCCGTGGTTTTTTAGTTCAAAAGTAAAAATTCGTTGAAATCTGTATTTATAAAAGATAGATTAATTGTAGTTAGGGATAACCCAGTAAAGGAGAAAAAATGTTAGTTAATTTACATGAATTATTTAAAATCGCAAAAGAAGAAAACATCGCATTTGGTCAATTCAATGTGACCAACTACGAAAACATTTCTGCAACATTGGAAACAGCTAAAAAATTAGGTGTTCCTGCCATGATCGCCTTTGCCCAAACACACGAAGAAAACGATGTGGCATATTTAGAAGAATGGGGACCAATCATGGTGATGGCTGCAAAACAAGCAGACTTCCCAGTGTGTGTACACTTAGACCACGGGGTAGATTTACAATACATTAAACGTGCATTGGAAATGGGATTTACATCCGTTATGTTTGATGGAAGTACTTTATCTTTAGAAGACAACATTGCACGTACAAAAGAAGTGGTTGAACTTGCGAAAGAATATGGAGCTACCGTAGAAGGTGAAATTGGAAAAATGGCAGGAATTACCATGGATGTTGATGGAAAGACAGAAAACCGTAAATCAGACCGCAGTATGTACACGGATCCACAAGAAGCAAAAATGTTTGTGGAACAATCTGGTGTGGACTGTTTAGCTTGTTCTTTCGGGACTGTGCATGGGGAATATAAAGCAGAACCAAACTTAGATTTTGAATTGATTGAAGAAATTCGTGACGCGATTGGAGTTCCAATTGTTATGCATGGAGGAAGTGGAGTAAGCGAAGAAGACTTCCGTAAATGTATCCAACGCGGTGTTCGTAAAATTAACTACTTTACTTATATGGATAAAGCTGGTGGTCAAGGAATTAAAGATGCGATGGGATCTACAGATTACTACCATGACTTTGTAAAAGCTGGAAAAGAAGCAATGAAAAAAGACATCGAAGCAGCAATGCGTGTCTTCTGTGACAAATAGGAAAAAACGTATGATTATAACGAATACAGATGAAATTCGTGACAAAATGAAAGCCGTTAAGGCTTTTGTTTTGGATATGGACGGAACGATTTATTTAGGAAATGATCTATTTCCTTATACACATTCTTTTCTTAATAAAATTAAAGAAACAGGACGTGATTATTATTTCTTTACCAATAACTCATCGCGTGATTTAGATGCGTATATTCAAAAATTAGACAAGATGGATATTCACATCCAAGAAGAACAAATGATGGTCTCAACCGATGTCATCTTAAAACATTTAGAAGACAATCATAAAGGACAAAGTGTTTATGTGGTAGGAACACCTGCGCTATTACGTGCCTTTGAAAGTAAGGGATGGCAATTGGATGATCAAGATCCAGATATAGTCATCTTAGGTTTTGACACTACCTTAACGTATGAAAAGTTATCCAAGGCATGTCACTTTGTGCGTCATGGAAAAACATATTATGGAATCAATCCGGATTTAAATTGTCCAATTGAAGGTGGAGAGTTTATTCCTGATTGTGGAAGTATGGCAAAACTAATTGAAGCTAGTACAGGACGCAAGCCAGAATTCTTTGGAAAACCAAGCAAACGTACACTGGATTACATTGTGCAGGCTACCTCTTGCCAACCGCATGAAATTGCTATTATTGGAGATCGCCTCTATACCGATATTGCCCTAGCCGATGGTAGTGATGTGATTAGCATCTTAGTATTAAGTGGAGAAACACACAAAGAAGATGTTTCTGTCAGTGACACAAAACCAGATATTATGATTGATCATATCGGAATTTTAACCGAACTTTTATAAGAGCCAATGGCTCTTTTTTT
>CADBTK010000108.1 GCA_902797585.1 Erysipelothrix rhusiopathiae | reverse complement strand
GGCAATATCTTAGGAATTCCAAACCATTTTGTCATACCAAATCACCTGCTCCCTGTGTTTGTAGACGGTATGTTTTTTGATACATCCCTTCTTGCTCGATTAAATCCTCATGCGTTCCTTGTTGGATGACTTTTCCTTTTTCCATGACTAGAATCCAATCAGCTGCCATCAAAGTGGTGATACGATGCGCAATCAATAACACAGTTGCATCTCCCATATCTTCTTTAAGCGCTTTTCGAATTTTGGTATCTGTTTCTGTATCTACAGCGGATAAAGAGTCATCAAAAATCATAATTTTAGGTTTTCGAACCAACATTTGCGCAATCGCAGTTCGTTGTTTTTGTCCACCCGATAAAGAGATTCCCCTTTGCCCTACAAAGGTAGAGTATCCATCTTCAAAGTGTTCAATCGTACTATCTAAACTTGCTACACGTGCCACATGATCCAATTCTTCTTTTGAAACCGAAGGGCGTGCAATGGAAATATTCTCTTCCAATGTTTTTGAAAATAGAAATGGTTCCTGAAGCACCATTCCAATATGTTGACGTAACCACTTTCGAGAGATTTTTTGAATATCTATACCATCCAATAAGATACGACCTTGCCCTTGTCCTAAATCGTATAAACGATCCAGTAAAACCATCATGGTGGATTTTCCACTTCCTGTACTTCCTAAAATTCCAATCGTTTTTCCTGCCGGAATATGCGCAGATAATCCATCTAATACATGTTGGTCTGAGCCATCATAACGAAAAGAAACATTTTCAAAGACAATGTCTCCTTGAATAGATTCTGGTTCGATTCCCTCTTGGCTTTCTGTTTCTGCTGCCATGATTTCACGTAAACGCTCTAATGAAATCCCTGCCTTACTCATTTCCGCAATAATACGTCCTAGTCCTCGAACAGGCAAAGACAACATGGTTGTATATGAGAAAAAGGCAATGAACCCACCAGCCGTTAAACTTCCTTGCACACAATAATAGATTCCTAATAAGGTCACCAAAATATTACGTAAATGACTCATTACATTTCCATAAACCCAGAAAGTAGCCAATGTCTTTTGTAGACGGACCCATAGATTGGTATATCCATGATTTTGTTTTTCAAAACGCTTTTTTTCATATGCCTCTTTTCCAAAGGCTCGAACAACACGAATTCCTGTTAAATTTTCTTGCGCAATACTAGAAAGGCGTCCTTCTTCTTGATCGACTAGTTCAAATGTATTTCCAATTTTATGATGGAAAACAACCGAACCTACAATTACCACTGGTATAAACAAAGCGGTAATCAAGGCATAAACCAAATGAATACGAATCATAAAAGTAAGAGATAATACAATCATTAAAACAACACGAAATAATTGTGTTAATTGTTGCGAAACAAAAACCTTGATTGTTTCTACATCCGAAGTACAACGTTGAATAATATCTCCTGTATGATGGTTGGCATGCCACCCATATGGAAGATACAAAATATGTTCATATAAACTATCCCGCATACGTTGAACAAAGGTTTCCGCTCCCTTGGCATTAAATAAAGTAAAGGAATAACGGCAGATAGCTGCTAGTAGCGCCACTAATAAAACCAAACCAGCCATCCAAGGTAAGCGTGAATAAAAGACTTGATTGCCACCCATAGTAGATATAATTTTCCCCATCATACCCGTTAATGGTTTATTAGAATGACCGATGACCACATCAACAGTAAATTGAATGATTTTAGGATTTAATAAGTCAAAGACAGAAGAAAGAGAGGCAAAAAGAATACTGGCTAAAAAGTATTTCTTGCTGCCCTTTAAAAAATAATTTAATAAAGATTTCTTCGTTTTAAATTCATTCATACGTGACTCATTGTAACACAAAAAAAGGCCTTTCTTTTTCGAAAAGACCTCTACTGACGAATGTATTTTACAATCGCGACAGAAACAATAATGACATATCCAATTATGCTATATACATCCGGCATCTCATGAAAGATAAAAATTCCGAATAAAGCCGCAAATAGAATCTGTGTATAGTCATATACTGAAATTTTTGCTGCAGGGGCATAGGTATAGGCAGCAGTAATATTTAATTGTCCTCCCGTTGCACTAGCTCCCGCCAACAATAAGATCATCCATTGTTTCATAGACATCGGTTGATATCCAACAAACATAGATGGCATAGTGACAAGTGTCGAAAAAATAGAAAAGAATAAGACAATGAGCGGCCCAGGTACTCCATTTTTTCCTAGCTTACGAACATAAGTATAGGCTGTTCCTGCAGCTAATCCCCCTAATAATCCAATTAATGCAGGATATGAGGCAATTCCAGAACTAGGTTTAACCACAAAGGTTACTCCAATAAAAGCAGCTAGAATACATCCCACTTCAAACAGCGTTGGTTTTTCTTTCAATATCCAAATGGACATCAACATCGCAAAGAAGGGAGACATCTTATTTAACATATTGGCATCCGCTATTCCTAAATGATCCAATGCCCAGAAGTTACAAAGAATTCCCAAAGTTCCAAATATACTTCGCAATACTAATGCAGGCAAAGTTTGTTTGGAAAAAGAGATTTTTGTTTTTGATTTTTTTAATAAATAATAGGCAATCACAACCGCAATCGCATTTCGAAAAAAAGCTTTCTGCATTGTGGGTAAGTCACCCGACATACGAACAAAAACACTCATCAACGAAAAGAAAAAAGCAGCTAAAATTATGTGAATTATTCCTTTTACGGTATTACTTTCTCTCATGTTATCGATTATACCCTATCCTAAAGTAATATCCAAAATCATCATTAATACAAATCCACACGCAAAGACAATAGTGGTCCAATTCGTATGTTTTCCTTCTGACATCTCTGGAATTAACTCTTCAACCACTACATAAATCATTGC
>CADBTK010000107.1 GCA_902797585.1 Erysipelothrix rhusiopathiae | reverse complement strand
GACATTGAAGCGTCCTTCAAATATTTCAAGGATGACAAGACGAACTTCTTGGTCAGCTAATTGACAAGAAGCGTATACTTTCTTCTTACTCATTCGACTTCTCCTTTTTTATTCCTGTAATATAATACCATAAATCTATACTTAAACTGTATGAAATTATGTGAAAATCATAGATTTTATAAAGAAAAAGGGAACTATTTCTAGATTCCCTATTCTAACTTCACTTTTATTTTTGTGCTTTGGTCAATGGTTTGATCAACTTCAATATTTTGTTCAATTACTTTACCATAACCATCGGTTTCAATGCTAATACCTGTCAATTGCCAGAAGGCGGTAATATCTTTTCGTGTCCAACCATTCATATCCGGCATTTTAATCGTATTTCCATCCGTTACCACAAAAACTTTATCATTGGAATTTATAATATCGCCTTGATTAGGATATTGGTTAATGACACTCGTTCCATCTCCAATCGTAACAACTTTTACCTTTTTCCCTTTTAATTGGCTTTTGGCATAATCCGTACTATGGTTAACTAGTGCAGGCATTTCATACGATTCCCATTTTTCATACGTTTGATCATCATCTTCATCGTGATGATATCCACTACCTGAAATACCTTCTGCGACTAATGCAGACTGCATAATGATTTTAAAAGGTTCAGATGAATAGTTAATATAGTTAGTAGAAACCATTCCCCAATAAACCATTACTTCAGGATGATCTCCTGGCGCTGCAGCCATAACAGAGGATGTATATTTTTCTTCATGATATACACCATTTTCAGCATCATAAATCTGCCCTGTACCAGTTTTTGCAATCAATTCAACACCAGGCATTTGGAAACGTTCCCCTGTTGCTCCATCTTCCATGACTCCAGCCATTAATTCACGTGTTTTTTGAGCCGTCTTTTTCGTAATAGGTTCCCCTACTTGTTTTGGACTATATTGTTTAATAATGTCTCCAGTTTGACTATCTACAATCGAATCCACAACATATGGACGCATCATCTTCCCATCATTAAAGATAGATGTATAAGCTTGACATAATTGTAGAATGGTAATGGAACTAGATTGTCCAAATCCAGAGTTTAAATATGCCATTGGCATTTCTAAGTTCTTTAAACCATTCACCTCATTCACATAAGGAATATTGGTTGCTTTAAAGAAACCAAAACGATCCATATATTTCCCAAACTCTTTATAGTTAATATAATTGGACATCAGTTCACAAATACCAACGTTACTAGACATAGCTAAACCTTCATCAAAAGTAATCGTACCAAAATCTGCTCCTAAGGCATCGGAAATAACAGGATAAACAGTTGAACCATTGGTACGCGTAATCTTATGTTTGCTTTGATCATAATTATAAGCAAATGATCCCGCTCTAAACTCTTTATCTCCTTCATATACTCCGGTATCAATGGCAGTTGCATATGTAAAAGATTTCATAACCGATCCTGGTTCATAAGTACTTTCAGAAACAATATCAATATAACTAGGAATCTCTAAGTGTTCATTTTGGTTAAAAGTAGGATAACTTGCCCAAGCCAAGATTTTTCCAGTACTAACTTCCATAACTACACACCATGCACTTTCTGCATTATTGGCTTCCATAGTTTCTTTCATTTGCCCTTCAACTGTAGCTTGTAAGTTAGCATCGATGGTTAGAACAACATTATCCCCATCTTCGCTTTCTTTTTGAACCACCGTTGTTCCTGGCAATACATCTCCTGTAACTGTTTGTTGGTATTGAATATGACCATCTTCTCCACCCAATACATCATCCAAACTTTTTTCAAGTCCTACTTTTCCTTCAATTCGTTGTTTATCTTCATCATAAGAAGCAAAACCAACTAAGTTAGAAGAAAATGGTGTTGTCGGATAGTTACGATTAACCGCATCAATAAAATGAATACCTGGTAATTCTAACTTCTCTATTTTTTCTTTTTGTTTTTTCGTTAAACGTTTGGTTCCAAACCCTAATTCTGTTTGTGATCGATCGGCTTTTTTAGCATCTTCAATGGTTTTAGCCACTTTTTTTGTATCAATATCTTTTAATACTTTCTTTAACTCTTTAGCCGTCTTTTTAGCATCCTTAACATAATCAGGATTTCCTTTGGCATCGATAACACTTTTATCTAATGAAGCAACAATGGTATACGCTTGCACTTCTTGGGCAATGACACGACCATTGCGATCATAAATTGTTCCTCTTTTTGCTTGTACACTTGTTTCTACAATACTATTTTGAATTCTAGGATCTAATACCGATTTACCTGACCAAATATGAGTTTTTGTAACCATGGTAAAAAGAACATTAGCGCTCACTAATGTTCCCATGATAATTATGATTTGAATTATACGTAATATTTTTTTGTTGCTGCTTTTAATACGCATCCTCATCATCCAATCTCTCTAGTCAATAATATATACGTTTTTTTGATTATCTGCAACTGATTCGTCCAATAATCCAAGTACACGTGTTTTTTCTTCGAGTTGGTTTACCTCGGATGCAAGCAATTCAACTTGTTGTTGTTGTTTTGTCATTTCACGAGCTAATTTTTGCTCTTCGACAGACAACGTTATATTTCGAGAGTTCAAGCCGATTTTCATAGTGCAATAAAACATCACAGCAAATACAAATAAGATTCTGATCATTCTCTCTGGTGTCATATTTCTTTTTTCTTTTGTACGCTGAAGCTTGCTTTGTTTTCTTTTCATACTAATCATTCCTTTTCAAAACTCGCTCTATCCCTCTAAGTTTTGCACTATGAGCTCGATTATTATATTCCAGCTCTTCTGGCGAGGCCGTAATCGGCTTTCTGTTAATCAATTGATACTCTAAATTTTCTATCCCTTGTTGTGGTAGACGTTTGTCTACTTTTTTTGGTACCGCCACGCGTTTAAACTCTTGTTTCACCATTCGATCTTCCAAACTATGGAATGTAATGATGACCATCCGTCCATTCTGTCCTAACAACTCCAATCCATGTCGCAAAACAGATTGCAGTTGTGACAATTCCTTATTCACTTCAATGCGTATTGCTTGAAATGTTCTTTTTGCCGGATGTCCCTTTTTCTTTAAAACGCTTTGTGGTAAGGCCGATTTAATGACATCTACGAATTCGAATGTTGTGTTGATAGGTTGGTTCTCACGAGCTCGAATAATAGCCGATGCAATCCTAGTCGCAAATGGATCTTCACCGTATGTTCGAATAACTTCTGTTAATTGCTCTTGTGAATACTTGTTGACCACTTGCCAAGCGTCGAGTTCTTGACTTGGGTCCATTCGCATGTCCAATCGGGCATCACTTCGGTAACTGAATCCCCTTGATTCATCATCGAATTGTGGACTGGATACTCCTAAGTCCAACAAAATTCCATCTACCTGCGTGACATTTCTTTCCTTCAAGACTGTTTTAAGGTTTTCAAACTTGGTTTGAATCAATGTGTAATTTGAACCAATCGCATCCAAACGTGGTCGACTTTGTTCAATCGCTTGTGGGTCGCAATCCAAAGCATACACATGACCTTTTGTACATCGTTTAAGAATTTCACTCGTATGGCCCCCTCTGCCTAGAGTGCAATCTACATAAACGCCATCGTCTTTGACTTGAAGCAAATCTATTGTTTCTTGTAATAAAACGCTTTTATGTTCCATTACCCTAAGATGTCTGATAAGTGTTCAGCCACTTCTTCAAATTGGTCCATGTTTTCTTCTTCAACAGATTCCCAGCGTTCCTTAGCCCAGATTTCTAGGTGGTTCGCCATACCAATAATCAGACATTCCTTTTTTAATTCTGCCAATGACGTTAAAGACGAAGGAATTAAAATACGTCCTTGACCATCCATTTCGCATTCTGCAGCTTTCGACAAGACCATACGTTGGTACCATCGCGCATTCTTGTTGGTGGAAGGCAAATTAGAAAGTTTTTCATATACTTCCATCCATTGTTCTGCCGTGTAGACAAATAAACATCCGTCTAATCCACGAGTGACAACTACGTGTTCACCCAGTTCTTCTCTAAATTTCGCTGGCATTATCAATCGCCCCTTACGATCGATATTGTGGCCATATTCGCCCATGAACACGAGTCTCACCTCCCCCACTTTGTGACACAAAATGCTACTTTGTACCACTATAGTACACTATTAGGGGTGGTTTGGGAAGTGTTTTTTGCTTTTTTTTGCGAATTTAGCGCTATTTTAAGGCATATTAAAAAAAGTGGGGCGATTTCCCACTTTTTCCCTAAAAATGACAAAAACGAGGAAGATTTCCTCGTTCTATGTTTATTGTTGAACCATATGTGGCCCATAAAGTTGATCAAAATATTGATAAACTTCTGGATTGAGCTTCTCTAAATATCACGGATCGGTAATATACAAACCTAAAAAAAAAAAAAAAAACTCATATTCATTAGTCGCTCCAT
>CADBTK010000106.1 GCA_902797585.1 Erysipelothrix rhusiopathiae | reverse complement strand
TCAAAATCCAAAGTATATGGAACATAACCGATTAAGCGTTCAGAACGTTTGCGGTATGGTTTTATACTATCTGCAATATGCAGCGTTAGTTCATTATTGTTCATTGTATAGTAAATCTTCTATTTGTTTAATGTCAACTGTTTCCATCGCGTCAATAGACTTGCGATAGTTATATTTTGTATAGAACAAATCTCTATTGCCTATAACTATCAACAAGCTTCTAGCTCTTGAGAATGCAACATTAATACGCTCAATTTCTCTTGCAAATCCAATACCATTATAATGGTTACTACGTACGGTTGAAACAATTACAATATTTCTTTCCATACCTTGAAATCTATCAACAACATCAATTCTATAATCACTGTACTTGTCAAGTTGACCGCTTTGCTCAAGCTTTTTAAGTTCTTTCTTTTGAGCACTATAGAAGGTTATAAGACCTATTTCTTTATCTTCCATTTTCTCTTGTGCATGGATATATTCATAGAAACCTTCAGCACGTGTCAATGCACTAACTACAGTTTTTATAGCTTTTATTTCATCGTAGTTTTTGTAAGACGTATAATCTTTCTCTTCCTTTCCATTTACATTTACCCATATAGCATGGGTTGAGGGTGATATGAATGGTTCATAAGATATGCCATGCCATCTACTACCACGTGTCTTGTAATCTGCAATGTCCATCACATTCTCAATACCACATTTTAAACCATTTTCACCAAGTTCATCAACATAGAATTGATTAACTGTCATCATAATATCCCTATGCATACGATATTGGATATTAAGAGTCGTAACCAAATTAGGCATATACTTTTGACACAAGAGGAATAGCTTTTTGAATTGAGAATCTTTCAAATCCTGAATTTTTGTAGCTAAATCGTCTCTACCAATTTTGCGTAATGCTGTATCAATACTATTTTCGTCAAGTACAGGAGGAAGCTGTTTGTGGTCTCCAATTACTATTATTTTCTTTCCTAATACCATCGGAATAGCCATTTCTAATGGTGTTGCCTTACTAGCCTCGTCCATGATTACTACATCAAATGCAACTTCATTTGATTCATACATCTTCTCGTACATTTGATAAAATATACGAGAACCACAGATACTGCATGTTGCAGCAACCAAATTAACACTTGACTTGTATCTTTCAACAAATTCTTTCCTTACTGATTTATCTTTCTTTTTCAGACTTTCTTTCCACTCAGATGTAATGTCCGCATATTCAGAATGTTCATCTATCCTTTCAACGATACTGTCTATCCACTTTTCAACAACATTGTTTTTGTTGTATTCGTTAGGAGAAGTAACCCATGTGTCAAGAACGTCAATATTGTAAACTAACTCTTCGTTGTCAACACGTTGATCAGACATTATTCTAAGAGGACGAATTGCACGTTTATACTTCAAACGTTCCAATGCATTGTCTACTGCAAGGTTCGTTTGTGAGGTAAGTAATATCTTACACTTTGGATTACGTCTAATTTCTTGCCAAATAATCTCTGCGATTACCGTGGTTTTACCAGTTCCCGGAGGACCTTGGATAAAAGCAATGTCTTGTGCCAATACAGCTTTTGCAACAGCTTCAATCTGTTTCTCATTTAAATGCTCTTCTATCTTATTGTTTTTTACATTTTGCATCATTTGAGAAATATCCTCATATATATTATGTGCAAATAATGGATCAAATAAGAAACTGCTTAATCGGGGATTTACAGGAGGTTCAATTTTCCTTCCATTTATTATTTTTCCAGGCCGATTAATTCGTTGAATAGCATCATATTGTCTTCTTAGGTCTGTAGATGTACCAACAGAAGGGAAATATATCATATCGCCCCTTCTTATTGATTGCTCCATTTCTTGCCCATCATAGAAATCTTCTGACAATCTGACTATTATACTATCAGGAGTCCTTTTATGGCAAGTGCCAATAACAGGGCATTCATTCATGAATCTATTATATTGCTCACGAAGAATCGGATCAATGATATTCTCTGGGTCAGTTACCCTTTTGAAAAGTTCTCGATACACCTTACCCGCAACCAGTTTGATTTCTTCGCCTTGATAGTTTAACCTTAATTCTTCTTCAACTTCTTGTATTTTTTTCTCATCTTGAGTAAACCTTATTATGGTACTTCCTAATCTATCTTTTATTGTCAATTTATAAGAGGGACCAAGAGTATCAACCGCAGCAGAAAACTGTTCTACAATGTTTTCTCTTTCTTCTGCGGCACGAAAACTGAACTCGAACCTCATTACTCGGGCCTGTTCGGCATCATAGCTATAACTATAGGAAATCTTACGGAATTCGGCCAATTCTTCTTCCGCTTTCCGCATTATACTTCTTCTAATTTCTGCCTTCGCATCTATTCCTTCCATCTTACAGGTTACATAGTAATTAGGAAGTGTACACTCAACACCATGTTTATTGAAGCTTCTTAAAACTTCATTCTTTAAAGCATTGTAATCCTTTTCGTCGTCTGGAAATATACAGAGTTTATGTCTTGAAAGGGATATCTTATCAAGTTTTGCGAGATCTTTACGGATAGCTTCATTTTTATCATCATCCAATTCCAATCCAATGTGGATATTATTCACCATAATTGCATGGCCAAGGTTTTTGAAAACATCATTTGCTATTTGAATAAAACGTTGAGCTTCAATATCATTCTCTAGTTGATATTCCAAAGAGCCATTATTAGAGAAATTCAATCCTTCTTCTTCAAGGCAAGCGTCCAATTTATCATAGATGTCAATTCTCTTTTTTATATCATGGCATGAAACTGACATTTTGATGATGTTTACTATACTATTATCAGACATAGTAAAACCATAATTATGCAAAAAATCTGTAACCTCATTAAGGTCATCCTCAAGTACTTTTTCTGTTCCTTTACATTTTATTTCTAATTCTGTTCGTTCTTGGTTAAAGACAACTTCACTAATTCGATACTTATTACTGAGCATTCCTTCAACCTTTGCAGGAATATTTTCCAATGTTTCCGCACCAATACTCAATTTCATCGTGTAGATTTCTCCAAATCTTGAATCATTATAAAGAATAGGATCACCTACATAATCTAATGTGATGAAATTTCTACGTTCTCTACTTAACGCATTTAGTCCATCACAATATGCCGACCATATCTCTCTTTCTTTTTCTTTATGAAGTCGTACTACAGGCTTTTTTAGTCTTCGACATCTCAATATAAAATCACGCACATCAGCTAAACATGAACTTTTATCCATGTCTATTATTTGTGTTATAGGGGAGATTCTTTTATCAATAAATATGATATCACACTCCTGTACAATTCCATCGTCCTCACGAAGTGGTTCCAGTGTACGACTCTTACGAAACCATGGGTTCATAAAACAGAGATGATCTTTTCCTATTTCAACAACCATGTCCCATTCTACACCAGGAATCATAATCCTCACCTTAGTATGCCCCTTTTGTGGTTCACTATAATGGAATTGACAGAAATGCCTTCCAGATAGTTCTTTAAGAACAATCTGCGCCTCTTGTCGTATACTATTTAAGTTAGCTTGCGAATATGAAATTAATAATGGTAATATCATTGCTTTTTCCTGCATCTATAATAATGCCTTTTCATTTTGTTATTTATCGGTCAATAAGCGTGGCTTACTTTATTTACAGAGTCCCGACACCATATATAAAAGTATTCTTTGTGTTTTTTCTATCTCACGAAGAAAACTTAACTAATTGTTGAAGAGAAAGCTTCAGCCAATTGTCTTTTAGCCCTTTTATGAATATTTATTTCAATAAAAACAGCTTCTTAGTATGAGATTGCAATATGGAATCTTATAGGACAAGCCAACATACACTTACGTTGCAAATATAGGCATTATTTTTTTAATATCGGTAAAAAATCCTATAAAATTTTATTCTAAGTGTATTTTTCTTTTCTCCATGCTCAAAATAACATGCTTTTTCCATTTTTTCAGCAAAAAATTTGCTAATATGAAAATTTCTTCCTATCTTTGCAACAACATACTTACCCCGCTTCCCATCGGAACAGCGCGCTCAGGGT
>CADBTK010000105.1 GCA_902797585.1 Erysipelothrix rhusiopathiae | reverse complement strand
TTTTATAACCGCTTTGTCACTTAGTTTAAATAACTTAATGACTAAAAAGGGAAGAACTTTCTTAACCTCCTTTGCAGGAAGTATTGGGATTATTGGGATTGCCTTGATTTTATCTTTATCCAATGGAATGCAAAAACACATTGATCAAGTAGAAAATGATACGATGGCCAGTTATCCAATTTCTATTCAAGATAATTCTATGGACATGGGTTCATTGATTGCCACAATGATGGCAATGGAAGAAGATAGCGAAAAAGATTCGAAAGATGGAAAAATTGAAACACGCAAGATTGTAGCGGATATGTTGGATTCTTTGTCTAATACAAAGAAAAACAATATGGAAGCTTTTAAAAACTATATTGAATCGGATAAAGGGAAAAAACTTCGTAACGCAACCAAAGCCATTGAATACCAATACAATATCTTGCCAATTGTATATAACGAAGATACATCCAATGGTTTAGTACAAGTTAGTCCTAACGGATTGTTATCTAGACTTGGTATGTCTGATTTCATGAATTCTAGAAATCAAATGGTAACTATGACAGCAAGTATGGATGGTAGTGAAGTTTGGTCCAAATTACCAGATGATAAAACACTACGTGATGATAACTATGAATTAATTGAAGGATCTTGGCCAAATGCAGATAATGAAGTGGTATTAGCTGTGGATCAAAACGAAGAAATTTCTGACTATGTTTTATATGCGCTTGGTTTAATGGATCAAAATACTCTTGTATCGAACTATAAGAAATTCTTAAGTGGAGATACAGAAAAACTTGTTAGTCCAGAAGTTCGTAGTTATACCAAAGAAGAATTGATGGATATTAAATTCCGTTTGATTCCTAATGCCAATGTCTATGAAAAGGTCAATGGAGTCTGGATTGATCGTAGTCAGGATGAAGACTATATGAAAGATATCATTGCCACCAGCAAAGAAGTCAAAGTCGTAGGAATCATTAAACCAAAAGATAATGTCAACCAAAGCTTCTATGGAAAGATCTTTTATTCCAAGGAAATGCAAGATTACATTATTAAAGCGGCTGAAGATAGTGAAATTGCTAAAGAGCAAATGGCAAATAAAAGTGTAAATGTCTTCACAGGAAAACATTTTAGCGATGATTCTAGTTTTGATGTCGATTCTTTAACACCAGAACAACAAATGCAATTAGCTAGTATGTCGCAAGAAGAATTAATGAGCTATATGAATAGTTACAACGATAATGCCAATGCGACGTATCAAACCGTGATGAATCGTTTAGGAGTAGTAGATATAGATAAACCAAGTTCGATTAACTTATATGTATCGGATTTTGAATCCAAAGAAAAATTAGCGGATGAAATTGAAGCCTACAATAAGAAAGTAACGGATAAAGGCAATAAAGACGATGTTATTACTTATACTGATTTCATTGGAGTCATGTTGCGATCGGTTACTGGTGTCATTGATTTGATTAGTTATGTATTGATTGGTTTTGTTTCTGTAGCTTTAGTAGTATCCAGTATTATGATCGGAATCATTACATATATCTCCGTACTTGAACGAATTAAAGAAATTGGAATCTTACGCTCCATTGGGGCAAGTAAAAAAGATATCTCTCGTGTATTTAATGCCGAAACCTTTATCGTTGGATTAATCAGTGGGGTATTAGGAATTGTGATTACATGTCTATTACTCATTCCATTGAATTTAATTGTTCAACATTACTCCGGCGTTTCAGGTATTGCCAAATTACCATGGCAAGGAGCGATTATCTTGATTCTATTGTCGTTATTCTTAACGATGTTAGCTGGATTAATTCCTGCTCGTATTGCTTCTAAAAAAGACCCAGTTGAAGCTTTAAGAACTGAATAAAATATGCTTTCCAAATCTTTGGAAAGCTTTTTTTTGTATTTTTAGGGTTGATAAAAGGAAAAAATAGTACATAATAAGTTATATAAAGTAGATAACATTTATCGGAATGACCCTATGGCATCAGCGTCTATTTCTGGAGGAAAAAAGTATGAAAACAATGTATGTGATAGATGCAATATTTTTGGTTTGTTATATTCTTTTTGATCGATTGTCAAAAAATAAAATGGAGAAAAAATTACGCTATGGGATTAAACTAGTCCTAATTGGTTTCATGATAGCGATTGGGATATTTTATACCATGCAATCTTATCCACCAACTTATGCCACTATAAATCAAGAACAAATCCAATTTAGAAAAGATGAAGTGATTGATATATCCTATATTGAAGAATTGAAATATTTTGAAAATACGGATATAGAAGTAGTAGCGAATGGTGAACGATGGGGAAATAAAGATTATTATTCAGGGGATGCCAATGTTCGTTTCTTTAATGAAAAGAAAGAAGAGATTGATTATGCATATAAATGCAAGGCATATATCAATAAAGATAGGAATAATTATATCCTTTTAAAAACAAAAGGGGCGAATAAAAAGTATGTTTTTAACTTCGATACTGAAGAAGAAACAAAAGAATTCTATGAAAAACTAAATAAAAAATTTACGGAATTAAATGAATAATTATTTTTCGATTAAGCGTGCTCTAGTTGATAGAGTAAGTATTTTTAAGTCTTCCTTAATATTTTAAATCCACTTTAAGTGCCTTAAATCAAGGGTAGGGAAGAATTAATAAAGAAAAATTTTTCAATAATTTCTGTAAGCGCTTAAAAAAATGAAAACTTGTGATATAATTTTTTTAAGTGAATAAACATATAAAGGGAGGTTAAATTATGGAACAAAATAAGATGCTCGCCATGATCTTAGCGGGTGGTCGTGGGACACGTTTGTTGGACTTAACCAAAAAGAACGCGAAACCGGCCGTTTATTTTGGGGGGAAATATCGAATCATCGACTTTCCTCTAAGTAACTGTGCCAACTCTGATATCGATGTTGTTGGAGTTTTGACACAATATGAATCCGTACAATTGAATGCGTATGCGGGTGCTGGACAACGCTGGGGTCTAGATACACGCGGTAGTGGGGTATATGTATTACCGCCACGTGAAAAAGATGGGACAAAGTTTGATGTATATCAAGGAACAGCCGATGCCATTACACAAAACATCGACTTCATTGATACTTTTGATCCTGAGTATGTATTAATTCTTTCTGGTGACCACATTTATAAAATGGATTATGCCGAAATGTTGGCATACCACAAAGAAAATGGTGCGGATGCAACCATTGCGGTATTACCAGTTCCTATGAAAGAGGCAAGTCGTTTTGGAATCATGAATACAGACGACAATAGCCGTATCATTGAATTTGAAGAAAAACCAGCAAAACCAAAAAGTAACTTAGCAAGTATGGGTATCTATATCTTTGATTGGAAATTATTGCGTAAAGAATTGATCGAGGATATGGATCGTGAAGGAAGTAGCCATGACTTTGGTAAAGACATTATTCCTTCTTACTTAAACCAAAATAAGAAACTGGTTGCTTGGAAATTTGAAGGATATTGGAAAGATGTTGGAACCATTGATTCTTTATGGGAAGCCAACATGGACTTATTGAACAAAAATAATGAATTGAACCTAGATGATCCAAATTGGAAAATCTATACAGAAGACATTCCTAGTTTGCCACACTACGTAGGGCCAAAAGGAAATATTACACACTGTTATGTAAACCAAGGTGCTGTAGTGAATGGGTCAGCAAAAGACTCTGTGTTATTTAATGGAGTAACCATTGAACAAGGTGCTGTGGTAGAACAATCTGTTTTAATGCCAGGAGCTCACGTTGGTAAAAATGCCAAAGTATATCGTGCTTTAGTAGCCGAAGATGTCAAAATTGATGATGGTGCCAAAGTAGGATCACCTAAGAGTAAAGAAATCGCGTTAATCGCAAAACGCGTGAAGAAAGGGGAATAAACATGGCAAACGCATTAGGAATTATTTCATTCAATCATTCAGATGTATATGTTGAAGGTTTATCGGAATATCGTCCAATTGCTGCTTTTAACTTCATCGGACGTTATCGTTTTGTCGATTTCCCACTGTCTAACTTTTCTAACTCGGGAATTGACCAAATTCAAGTATATATCAATGGAAATCCAAAACCATTGATTGAACACATTGGTCGTGGTCGTCAATATAACATTAATTCCAAACGTGGAAACTTATCTTTAGTTCCAATTTATCCAACGAAAGGATATACACATGGAATGACAGATATTCAAACATTTAAAGGAAACTTACACTCTATTTTGGCGCATAACAGCGAATACGTTGTGATCACACCTCCTAATATTCTTTATAAAGCGAATTACATGGAATTATTGAACCAACACATTGAAAGTGGTGCGGATATTTCCATCATGTATCAAAACGTAGATAATGCCAAAGAAGCATACATCGGATGTGATGTATTGCAATTGAACCGTCAAAAAGGTGTTTTAAGTATTGAAAAGAACTTAGGTAAATACAAAAACCGTGCGCTTTCTATGCAAACATACTTCATGAGTAAAGAAGTATTTAATGAATGTATTGAAGAAGCAGAAAAAGTATCTTCTATGTACTGGTTAAAAGACATTATCTCTGATTTCTGTCAAACCAAAGATGTACGTGGAATGACATATCGCGATTATGTATATTGCGTGCATGATTTAGAATCTTACTATGAAGCCAACATGGTTTGTTTGGAAGAAGAACGCATGAAAGCATGGGCAGATCCAAATTGGCCAATTTACACACGTAGTAATGACCAAGCACCTGCTATTTACATGGATCAAGGAAATAGTGTGGGAAGCTTTATTTCTAATGGTGCTGAAATCCATGGAACAGTGAAGAATTCTATTGTAGGACGTTCAGCAAAAATTGGAAAAGGTGCTGTGATTGAAAATAGTATTATTTCCAGCGATGCAACAATTGGAGCCAATGCCGTATTGAAAAATGCAATCATTGATAAACAAGCCACTGTAACGAAAGTAAAAGACTTACAAGGTAAACCAAAAGCTCCTATCTATGTTGCCAGAAGGGAGAAAGTATAATGGCATCAATTTTAATGGTTGCCGGAGAGGCTTTACCATTTATTAAAACGGGAGGTCTTGCCGACGTAGTCGGATCTTTGCCACAATCTTTGGCAGAGAAAGGACATGAAGTAAAAGTAGTAATCCCTTGTTATAAAAAGATTTGGGAACAATATCACGACGAGTTGTATTACATTGGAGAATACACAGTCAACATGAACTATCATGAAGTACCAGTACGTATTTTATCTACTGAAGTAGGAGATGTAAGCTACTTCTTTGTACAACATGCTGGATACTTTGAAAGAGAGACGCTTTATGGTTATGAAGATGATGGAGAACGTTTTGCTTATTTCCAAAAAGCGGTTATTGAAATGTTGAACCAATTAAACTATTGGCCAAACATCGTTCACTGCCACGATTGGCAAACAGGTATGATTCCTTGTATGGTAAAAGAAACACATGATAGCGACCAACGCTACAATGCGATTCGCTTTGTGTACACAATCCACAACATGGCTTACCAAGGAAACTTTGGGCCAGAAATGTTGGATAGTTGCCTAGGATTGCCTTACTACTTATTGGATAATGGAAACGTACGTTTTGATGGAGGAGTTTCCTTCATGAAATCAGGTATTCTATATGCTGATAAAGTGACTACTGTATCTCCTACATATTCACAAGAAATCTTATCTCCACAATATGGAGAACACCTAGAAGCTGTATTGAATATGCGTAAATATGACTTATGGGGAATTGTGAATGGAATTGATACCGATGCTTGGAATCCAAATACCGATCCAGACATCTTGTATCACTATGACAAGATTAATGTAAAAGTTCAAAAGAAGAAAAACAAAGTAGCTCTTCAAGAAGAACTTGGTTTAGAAGTGAACCCAGATGCGATGTTAGTTGGAGTTGTTTCTCGATTAACTTGGCAAAAAGGATTCTATCTATTGATGGAACAATTGGATGCACTATGT
>CADBTK010000104.1 GCA_902797585.1 Erysipelothrix rhusiopathiae | reverse complement strand
TTGCCATTTATTCAATATAAGGCCTATTCTCCAGATGCTTATTGGCGTTTCTATTTATCTGTTATTGTTGCTTATATTGTAGTAGACATTTTTGTTCTTTGTAGAGAGAATCTATTGGATAGAAATGCGTCAAGAGAATTATTTTCGATTGTGAAAATGGTTGTCTATATATTCTCAATGGTTTTAGTCTTTACTTATATCACAAAGACTAGTGCTGTATATTCTCGTATATTCTTTATGATTTATGCGATTGTTTCTGTTGTTATTACTTTTATTGGTAGAACGATTATAAAGAATAAAATTTTTCCTATGTACCAACGAAGTAAACAATCTAGAAAGATTGTTCTTGTTGGACCACTTGATAATGTGAAACGTTCTTTATCTATTTTAAAAGATTCGGATGATTGGCGTTTTGATGTCAGTGGATTAGTTATTACAGATGAAGATTTAAAAGGGGAATATATTGAGAATGTTCAAATTATTAGTAATTTAAATGACATGCATCAAGATATTACATTAGAAGAAGTGGATTCTGTTTATATTGTTCCAAAATATATTGATGATCGTATTGTAGAATGGACAAAACGTTTTTGTGAATCTGGTAAAAATGTCTATGTCAATATTGATGACTTTGGAGGATTGACTGAATATACACGAGTTACTGATCAAATAGCTGGTAATAATGTAATGAGTTATTTACCAGTGTTGCCGGTACCTAAACGTCAAGCAGCTATAAAACGAGTATTTGATTTTGTTGGTTCACTTTTATTATTGCCATTATTCTTTGTTGTTGGTTTGACTGTCTTTGTGTTCTTGAAAATAGAATCAAATGGACCGGTGATTTATTCTCGTATCCGTGTTAGTAAAAATGGACGTCGTTATTATCAATATCGTTTCCGTATGTTACGAATGGATGCTCAAAAACGAATGAAAGAAAAGAAAACGCCATTTACTATTATTGGAATGTTTTTACGTATTACCCATTTAGATGGTTTACCAATGATATTCAATGTCTTATCTGGGGATATGAGTTTTGTAGGGCCACATTCTCCACGATTAACTTCTTATTTAAATTATGAACCAGATCGAAGAAAGAATCTTTGTATACGTGCAGGAATTGTTGGATATTGGAGTTGTGAAAGTGGATTATCACAAATCACTAGAGATGAGCGAGATTATATAGAGAATTGGACTTTCTTAAAAGATTTGAATATTTTGGCACGAATGATTGGTCATTATATTACTTTTACATCTTCTAAGACATATTCAAAAAAAGCATTCCAAGAAGAGTTGGCATTTATTAAAGATGCCAATGCATTTAAACAACCAATGCAATATCAACATGTTGATGATTTGAAAAAGGATTCTTCTGTTTACTTGTTGATTAAACGATGCTTTGATTTTGTATTATCATTTGTAGCTTTAGTTCTATTATCGCCAATTCTAATCATATTATCTTTATTGGTTATTGCTGATGATGGAGGATCACCATTCTATGGACACACGCGTGTTGGAAAGAATGGGAAAAGAATCATGGTTTATAAATTCCGAAGTATGCGTAAAGATGCCGGGGATTTAGAACGTTTACTAACGCCCGAACAGTTGGAACAATATCGAACAGAGTTTAAGATTGATGATGATCCACGTATTACTGGAATTGGAGAGTTCTTGCGTAAGACAAGTTTAGATGAATTACCACAATTGTTTAATATTCTTTCGGGGGATTTGTCTATTGTTGGACCACGTCCTATTGTTGAAAAAGAAACGGAAATTTATGGCGATGATATAGCTAAACTATTAAGTGTTAAACCTGGTTTAACAGGGTATTGGCAAGCGTATGCTCGAAATAATGCCACGTATGAAAGTGGAGAGCGTCAACAAATGGAAATGTATTATGTTGATCACAGAAGTATTTGGTTAGATATTAAAATTATATTTAAAACGTTTATTTCAGTATTAAAAAGGGAGGGAGCACAATAATGTCAGATAAAATTACAACAATCTTTGTGGCCTGTCATAAAAAGTGTGACACTCCTAAAGATGCTATTTATTTGCCTTTACATGTAGGTGCAGAAGGGAAAGATCCTATTGGGTTTACACCAGATAACACTGGTGATAATATCAGTAGTCAAAATCCTATCTTTTGTGAATTAACTGGTTTGTATTGGTGTTGGAAAAATCTTCAATATGATTATTTAGGACTAGTACATTACCGTCGTTATTTTACATTAAAATCTAAATCTGAAATAAAAGAACGCGGTGTATTAAATACAGTACTATCTTCAGAAGAAGTAGAGTCGTTAGTAAATCAATATAAAGTAATTGTTCCTAAAAAACGTAAATATTATATTGAAACGATTTATTCTCACTATGATCATACG
>CADBTK010000103.1 GCA_902797585.1 Erysipelothrix rhusiopathiae | reverse complement strand
CTCACCGTAGAGACACAAGATATTATTGCTAAAGCTTTAGAGGAATTGGATTATCACGAAAACAAATTGGCACGTGTCTTAGCCAATGGAAAAACAGAGATTATTGGAATCTTAGTTCCTGATTTACATATGCATTATTATGCAGAATTATTATCGAGCATCCTTGATACAACAGAGAATCATAATTATAAATTCATGATCTTTCCTGAAAAAGAAAGTATTGCTAGTGAACAAGAATTATTGAATGAATTGATGGCTTATAACGTAGAAGGCTTATTGGTTATTTCACGTACCATCCCTTCTTCTAGTTTGGCAAATCTTCCTATTCCTGTTGTAACAATCGAACGCGAAGACCAATATGTTAATAGCGTTAATACGGATAACTATTTAGGTGGCTTATTAGCAACCCAAGCTCTTATCGATTGTGGATGCGAAACTGTCTTCCATATCAATAACCCTTTAAAAAAGAACAATCCTGGATATGGACGAATTCGCGGATATGAAAAAGTGGTAAAAGATAATGCCATAAACCATAAAGAATTCATTATTGAAACCAGTGATTCTTATTCAAAATTGATTCCAGTAATGGAAAATATAGTGAAACAAATAGAAATAGACTACGCAAATATAAAAAAAGGAATCTTTGTTTCAAACGATACCTATGCCAATGTTTTAATCAATGTACTCATCCGAAAATATGGGACATTGCCAGATGATTGGAAAATTGTCGGATTCGATGACTCCCCTATTTCCAGTGAAGCCATCATTCCTTTCTCTACGATACGTCAGCACATTTCTGAAATATCGCAAGCTGCCATAGATTTATTAGTTGAACAAATGGAAGAAAGGAAAAAACGACGTCCGAATATCGATGAAACATTGCATCATATAACTATTCCAGTTTCTTTGATTAAACGAGAAACAACAAAATAGAGTCATAAGGAGGAAAAGACATGACTAAACAATTAGATGTAATCGCATTGGGGGAATTATTAATTGATTTCACCGAAAATGGATTATCCGAACAAGGAAATCCATTGTTAGAAGCCAACCCTGGAGGAGCGCCTTGTAATGTATTAAGTATGTTAACTCGCTTCAACCATAAAGTTGGATTTATTGGAAAAGTAGGAAACGATGGATTTGGAAACTTATTGGAAAAAGCCATCATCGAACAAGGAATTGATGCCGATGGACTTAAAAAAGACGATGAAGTTCATACAACATTAGCATTGGTTTTGAAAAAAGAAGATGGAGATCGTGACTTTGCCTTCTATCGTAAGCCAGGAGCAGATATCAATTTAAAACCCGAAGAGATTGATGAAGATGCCATCCGTAACTCTAAAGTATTCCATTTTGGAACTCTATCTTTAACAGACCAACCAGCTATTTCTAGTACAGAAAAAGCAATTGAAATTGCTGAAGAAGCAGGATGTATTCGATCATTTGACCCAAACTTACGTGAACCATTGTGGCCAAGTTTAGATGCGGCGAAAGAAAAAGTACACTACGGTTTACAACATACCGATATCTTAAAAATTTCTGATAATGAAATCCAATGGTTTACAGGGGAAGATGATTTCGATAAAGGAATTGAAAAACTTCGCAACGATTATCCAAACATTCAATTGATTTGTTTATCATTAGGGCCAGATGGTTCTCGTGCTTATTGGAAAGATATCAAAGTTGAAGTTCCTGCTTTCTTACAAAAAGAAACCATCGAAACAACTGGTGCAGGAGATACTTTCTGTGCTAGCATGATTCACTATGTATTAGAGTATGGACTTGATAATTTAGATGAAGAAAAATTAAAAAATCTACTCACTACTGGAAACGCTGCCGCTTCTATCGTAACCACTCGTAAAGGAGCCTTACGAGTCATGCCAACAGTTGAAGAAGTAGAAGCATTTATTAAAGAAAGACAATAATAAAATGACACCGTTTATACGGTGTCATCTTTTTGTTCATTGACTGAATCATCATTTCGTTTATCTTTTCGATTCGGTTGCATAAATCGTAAATCCATACGACGTCTTCTATCTTTTACCAATTGAATTGGTACATCACGCCATATTTCGAAACAAACTCCATCTTCCGTATTATATCCACGTACTTTATAGTTGTTTGCTTTAACAACTTTGGCAACAATGGATAATCCCAATCCAAAGCGACCTCCTGTTCCTTTTTCAAAAGGACGGAATAGACTAAGCACTCGAGATTCATCCATATGTTGTCCATCATTGCTGATTTTTAAATCATTTTCATGGACTTCAATCTTAATGTAACTTTCTGCATAGCGGAATGCATTTTCCATAATATTCTCAATAGCGACTCGCCATGCTTCTAGCAACCCATCAAAGAATACTTCTTCCACATCGGTAATGACTTCAATTTCAGGACGTAATACCGCCGAGTTTAAAACAACTTGTTCGACAACATCCTTCATATTTGTCACTACTCCCTCTGAGTCTGAAGTTAATAAGTATTCCACACGGTTTAAATACAATAAGTTATGTACTTTATCTTCCAAACGTTGAGCGTTATCAATAATCACATCGGTAGTCTTTTCTAGTGTTTCATATGGATAGATTCCATCTTTGATAGACTCTGCATACGATTTAATAGTAGCAATTGGTGTTTTCAAGTCATGAGAAATGTTATGAATCATTTCTTCTTTGGCTTTCTCTTGTTTTTGAAGTTCTTCTTTCATCGTGACTAGTTCTTGTGCCACTTCACCAATCTCATCTTCTCGATTGATATGCAATTCTACTTCTTTTCCCATCTTAACTTGTTCGATGTAATCTTTGATTTGATTCAATGGGTGGATAATCGAATATACCCACAACATCAAAATCAACAAGATGACAAAGAAAGCTAAAATGGTCAAATCAAAGGTTGAATCCACCAAATTTGAACGCAATTCAATAGAATAATCATCGTCCATATAACTAACCAATACCACTTGTCCTTGATCTAGAACTATATTTTGTAAACGATAGTAGTATTTGTTATTAGGGGTTTCAAATGTTCCTTTTGTCACTTGACCCTTGGTCTTCATTTCTTTTGCTTGTTGTTTTAAAAGTTTCCAAAGATCTTTGTTATGTTCTTTTTCACTATCTGGATTCATGATAGATACTTTCGTTCCTTCAATTAAAGCATTGGTTTGAAAGTTGTCTTGAATCATGTTGATATATTCTTCTTTTTTCTCTTCCTTGGCATCCGTTTCAAGAATCGCAATGATGGTTTGTTGACGCGTATCCATCATGGAATACATTTGATTGGCAATCGTTCGATCAATATTCCCACTGATAAATAAGAAAAAGAATACAAAGAAGAAAACAATAAAGATAATAATGATGGAAACAATTTGTTGGGTCAGTGATAATTTTCTAAAAAATTCTCGGATCTTTTTCATCTTATCCTAATCTATACCCATATCCATAAATCATATGAATGTTCAAGTTTGGTAATTTTTTACGTAAACGACGCAAGGTATCGTCGACAACACGGTCACTACCAAAGTAGTTTTCATCCCAGACATTTTCAAGAATCTTATCACGTGAGAACGCAATTCCTTTATTCTTGATAAACATCATTAATAAATCAAACTCTTTTGTCGTTAATTCAATCTCTTGATTTTCAAAGAATATTTTACGTTGTTCTTCATCCAATTCATACCCATCGATACTAATACGGCTATTGTCGTCTTTATAAGCACGTTTGATAATGTTGTTGACACGAAGTACCAATTCTTTTGGAGAGAAAGGTTTTGTGATATAGTCATCACATCCTTTTTCTAAACCAATAATTCTATCAAACTCTTTATCTCTTGCTGACATAAAGATAACAGGTATTTCTGGAGAATGTAATCGAACTTCTTCAATTAAATCAAACCCAGATTTATCATCCAACATAATATCCAATACCCATAAATGAACATCGGTATCCGATACATGAAGGCTAGCTTCTTCGTAAGTATAATACGAACGAACTTCATATCCTTCTTTACGAAGATATTGAGACACTAAGTTGTTTAAATCTTTTTCGTCTTCTACGACACAAATAACTCGATTCATATCGCATTCCTCCTTTTTTTAATAGTCGTTGGCTTCAATATAATCCACGACTTTACCAACATATTGTTGACATAATTCATCGGTTTTCGCTTCCACCATGACACGAACCAATGGTTCTGTTCCACTTGGCCGAACCAAGATACGTCCTTCATTTCCAAGTTCTTCTGCCACTTGGTCGACAACCGCTTGTAAATCTTGATCATGTAACGCTTTTTCTTTATCTTTCACGCGTACATTTTGTAACAATTGTGGATAGATGAATAGTCCTTCACATAATTCTTCTAAGCTCTTCCCTGTTTCCTTCATTACTTTTAGAATTTGAAGAGCGGTAAACAATCCATCTCCTGTTTTTTCATAATCATAGTAGATAATATGTCCACTTTGTTCTCCACCTAGAGAGTAATGATGTTTTTGCATTTCTTCATAAACATATTTGTCACCAACAGGTGTTTGAATGTAGTCAATCTTATTGGCATCCAATGCTTTATACAAACCAAGGTTTGCCATTACAGTGGTAACACACATGTTTTTATTCAATTGGTTAACTTCTTTCAAATAGCGACTTCCAATATATAGAATGTAATCTCCATCAATCAATCGTCCATTGGAATCTACCGCAATCAATCGGTCAGCATCTCCATCAAAAGCTAAACCAATATCATAATCATTTTCAACCATCATTCGTTGTAAGTTTTCTGGATGTGTTGATCCACATTTTTTATTGATGTTAATACCATTTGGTGAATTAGAAATTGCTTCTACCGTAGCACCAAGAGCATCTAAAGTTTCTACCGCTGTAGAAGTAGCAGAACCATTGGCTAAGTCACACGCAATTTTCATACCACTTAAATCAATAGGTACAGTCTCTTTTAACCAAGACATATAGATTTCCAATCCATCTTCCCAATTGTAGTATTCCCCAATGGCTTCACCAGTTGCTAAAGGTAATTGTTCTTCTTGATCCATATATTCTTCAATTTTTAATAACAATTCTTCTTCCATCTTTTCCCCATTTGAGTTAAAGATTTTGATTCCATTGTCATGATAAGGGTTATGACTGGCACTCACCATAATCCCACAATCGAAGCGTTCTTTATGAACCAAATAACTAACAGCCGGTGTTGGACACACCCCCAACAAATATACATGAGCTCCCATGCTACTAGCTCCTGCTGCCAATCCTAGTTCAAACATATCTCCTGATAAACGTGTATCTTTTCCAATTAAGATTTTGGCATGACGTTGTTTGCTATAATGCATCCCTAAGTATTGTCCAATGCGCATAGCCATTGATAAAGTTAGATCTTCATTGGCAACACCACGTACACCATCGGTTCCAAAATATTTACCCATATCTTCACTCCTATTCTACATTTCTTACTTTTACATTTACTTTTACAGTCGATGGTTCAATTTTTACATCCACTGTATTTCCAGTTCCATCATACGCAACCAACGTTGCATTGGCTTCAAAGTTTTCATAGTAGCCTGCTGTGTCAATGACAGCTTTTATACTTCGAATGGAATCGACTTTGGTTTGTGAACCTGTCACATTAACGGTCACATCTTTTAAATTTGCCACTTCGAAGTTACTAGCTTTTTGATTTGCAGAAAGCATCAATTCTGGTGTTACTGAGAATTCTTTTGTGATTTTTTCCGACAAAGTCGCATTGGCTTCTTTTGGATTAATTGTCACTTGAATGGTATCTGGTAGATTAGCTACTCTAAATTCAACAGTGCTTTCTCCTTCATTTTGTTCACGCAAATCTGCGACAACACGAATATTTCCTTCGTTACGATATGTTTGAATATCTGCAGGTTCTCCTACTAATGTTACATCTACTCGACTAGGAATCCCTTTTACATCATAGAGATTTGAATCATAAAGTGTTTCAACACGTACATCTGTAATTTCAACACTTGTACGATTTTCATGGAAAATACGAGAGCGAATTTCTCCATAATTTACACCTGCCGTAATAATAATGGCAGCTAATAATGATGCGATCATAGCTCCTGTTCGATTATAAATTATCGAATCCATAGCCTTGCTCATTTTTTCATAAATATAGTTGGAGGCATTGAGTATAACCCGAATAATCCCAATGGAATGATCTTTTTTAGGCATCTGTCTCATCCTCCTTTTCTGTATTCAATAAATCAATAATACTTAAAGGTTGAATTCGTTCATCTTCTTTAATTGGTTTTTCTTCTTTTTCATTGCGACGAGGCACATTAATTCCTAATG
>CADBTK010000102.1 GCA_902797585.1 Erysipelothrix rhusiopathiae | reverse complement strand
TTTTGTTCACGATATGGTGAGTATTGGAAAAGTACTCCAAAGCTTGCCATTTGTTTTTGAACATCGGCGATCACACTTTCATCCATTGAATCTACTACTATATATGCTTTTACATTCATGCGTTTTCTTTGGCAAGTATGTAGTTACATAATTTTTTTAAATTCGCATCATTATCTAGTGTGATTACTTTTCCTAAACTCAAGTTTAAAGAAGCTCGCTTCACTTGTTCTTCTTCTACCAACATATTCAGTGTTCCTGTAGTGTTGGCATAGAACACATCATATAAATAACTCACACGATTTCCATTTTCTGTTTTTTCGCGTAAATCACAATTGAAATCTTCTTTGTTCTTTAAAATAATGCGAACAGCTCCAGCTCCAGATGCAGGAATTGATTTTGCCATAAGTGTTCCTCCTATCTATTTTCCGTTTCGTATGTAACTTGCAATCCTAAGTGATTTAATACCGACAAATCAACTGGACTTACATCCGTTGTAAAGTGGGCTTGCAACCCTTTTAATTCTTTCATTTTTGTTAATGCCAATTGTGCATGTTTATTATCTTGAGCACTTAATGTTAAGGCAATCAATACTTCGTTAGTATGCAATCGTGGATTGACACTTCCTAAATAATTGGTCTTTAATTCTTGAATTGGACCGAATGCTTCTGGTGAAATCAACATTTCTTTATCATCAATGTTTGCTAGATTTTTCAATGCATTAATCAAGGTAGAAGAACATGTTCCCATAAAATCAGTTGTCTTCCCTGTCGCAAAAGATCCATCTGGCAATTCAATAGCTCCACTAAATACTCCAGTTTCTTTTGCTTTTTTTCTAGCTGCTTTTACACAGTGTCGATCTTCTATCTCTGCATTCGCTTTTTCCATAATCAATTCTTGTTTTTGAATCTCTTCAATCCCACAATCTTCATGGTAGTATCGAGTACGAGATTCAAAGTAACGACGAATGATTTCTTGTACACTGGCTTCTCTACAAGCTTGATCATCACCGATACAGTTTCCTGCCATATTTACTCCCATATCCGTTGGAGATTTATATGGACAACTTCCAAAAATTTCTTCGAATATTTTTTCTAGAACAGGATAAATTTCAACGTCACGGTTATAGTTAACAGTTACTTCTTGATATGCTTCTAAATGATATGGGTCAATCATATTCACATCATTTAAATCGGCTGTGGCTGCTTCATAAGCTAAGTTCACTGGATGATTTAATTCTAAATTCCAAATCGGGAATGTTTCAAATTTTGCATATCCAGCTTTAATACCACGAATGTTTTCATGATAGAGTTGAGACAAACACGTTGCCATCTTTCCACTTCCTGGTCCTGGTGCAGTGACCACAACCAAAGGACGCGTTGTTTCCACATAATCATTTTTTCCAAATCCTTGTTTAGAAATGATTTGTTTCGGGTTTGTTGGATATCCCTCAATATAATAGTGGTGATAAATTGAAATATTTTGTTTTGCGAGTTTACGTGCAAAACGATCGGTTCTTTTTTGATGTGAGTAGTGAGTAATCACAACGCTGCTTACATACAATCCTTTTTCTGTATATTCACGAATCAAACGCAATACATCCACATCATATGTAATCCCCAAGTCTCCACGTACTTTATTATTTTCAATGTCTTTGGCACTCACTACAATCACAACTTCTGCTTGATCTTTAAGTTTCAACAACATTTGTAATTTACTATCTGGAGCAAAACCAGGCAAAACACGACTGGCGTGATAATCATCAAAGAGTTTTCCACCAAATTCCAAGTAAAGTTTATTAAAATGAGAAATCCGTTCCATGATTTTCTCTGACTGCATTTCCAAGTATTTATTATTATCGAATCCAATCTTCATAATCGTCCTCTTTCTAAGTATATATTGAACATTCTAAAAAAGAAAACCGGAAGGATTAGTTTTCTTTTTCAATTTCGCTAATCATTTCCAGTCTTTTTATATGGCGATCACCATTACTGAAAGGCGTTTCTAAATATGTATGCACAATATCTTTGGCTACTTCAATTCCAATGACACGTGCTCCCATAGCTAATACATTTGAATCATTGTGTTCGCGTGTCAAACGAGCGGTTGTCACATCATGACAAAGGGAACAACGAACCCCATTGACTTTATTGGCGGCAATTGAGATTCCAATTCCTGTTCCACAAATAACAATTCCTTTTTCCACTTGTCCTTGGGCAACTGCATCGGCTACTGCTTTACCATAAATAGGATAATCACAACTATCTTCTGTATGCGTTCCACAATCGATGACTTCATGTCCTTGTTGTTCCAACATATCTCTGATGGTGTTTTTATAGTCCAATGCTCCGTGGTCACATCCAATTGCGATTTTCATGATTATACCTCCTTGATTCGGTTGGCCGAATTTACATCTACATATATACTACAACTTCCAGCCGAACAAGAAAAGGACACATTTCCATTTTCATCACTTTGCACTTCATTTCCACTCATTATATCTACAAAAGTAGTATTTGGATGTGTTTGGAAACTTTTTTCTCCACCTGATCCATTGGTCATAATAACGGCAACAGAGTGTTCTTGATGAAACATCCATCCTACACAATGACTATCATCAAAGCGTGTTTCTAGATTGTCATTTGTCTCTGGTAATAAATGACTACGAATCCAAATCATTTCCTTTAATCCTTGCACAGGTGCAATATCATCGTGCTTAATTCCATATAAATCACCATAGAAAACACATGGGTAATCACAAATATATAGAAGTATAAAGGCATAAGCATGTGGTTTAAACCATTGTTGTATCCATGATTGTAATGCTTGCCCTGGTTGAGTATCATGATTATCCACAAAGGCTACACTGGATTGCGGTTGTCTTTGTGTCAATGTATTATCAAAAATTTGACGCATGTCATATTGATCACCCGCATTGGATGCGTCATATAAACGAAAGTGCAAAGGAACATCAAAAGCGGACATACAATATTGAGCGTGATCTAAATATAATAAGATGTCATCTACATTTCCACTCCAATATTCTCCTACCGCAAATCCATTTCCATTATTGAGTTGACGTTGTTGATATAACCATCCCACAAAGAAACGATCATCAATACTTTTTATTGCATCCAAACGATATCCATCTACGTGGGTTAAATCGTAATACCATTTCCCCCAATCATATAACTCTTGTACTACAACGGGATTGCGTACATCGACATTGGCTCCCATTATGTAATCAAAGTTTCCTTGTTCATGTGAAACATGTTCACTCCATTGTTTATTTTCAAAAGATAATAATTCATTTGCTCCTTTTCTTGCATCATAATCAGTTCCTGTAAAACAAGTCCAATCCCAAGTAAAGGTAGAATATTTCCCTTTACGAGCTGGAAAGGTATATTTAGTCCAAACATCGACTGTTTGATTATCCGAAATCGCTTCATTACGATTGTCCCAATTCATAGCTCGAGCTTGTATGGTTTCTTTCTCATCCGCACCCATACGATGATCAAAAACGATATCCGCAATTACTTCCATCCCCTCTTTTTGACAAGAGGATACAGCATCCAAATATTCATCCTTTGTTCCATATTTAGTAGGAATACTTCCTTTTTGATCAAATTCACCTAAATCGTACATATCATAGACACCATATCCTACATCATGAATCCCTTCATGCCCTTTATATGCTGGTGGCATCCAAATACTAGTGAACCCTATTTCTTTCAAGGATTTCGATTCTTTTTTAATTGTGTTCCATAAAGTAGCATCGTCTTCTAAATACCACTGAAAATACTGAATCATTGTCTTTCTCATATATGAACCTCAAAATCCTTTCTATCTTATCATAATTATTCACTTGAAAATAAATGAAAAACACCTAAAATTTTTTGAAAGGTTTTTCAAGAAGTGCTATACTAAACACATTAATATAGGAGGAAAAAATATGACAGATTTAAAAGAACTATTTGAAACCGTCAAAAAACGTAACCCTGGTGATGACGAGTTTCAAGAAGCTGTTGAAGAAGTATTTCACTCATTAGAAATCGTACAAAAAGTACATCCAGAATTATTGGATGACGATGTAATGGAGCGTATCGTAGAACCAGAAAGACAAATCATCTTCCGTGTTCCTTGGGTAGATGACCAAGGAAAAACACAAGTAAACCGAGGTTTCCGAATAGAATTTAACTCTGCCATTGGTCCATACAAAGGAGGACTTCGTTTCCACCCTTCTGTAAATGTTAGTATCATTAAATTCTTAGGTTTTGAACAAGTATTCAAAAACGCCTTAACTACTCTTCCTATGGGTGGAGGAAAAGGTGGATCTGACTTTGATCCAAAAGGAAAAAGTGACGCAGAAGTTATGCGTTTCTGCCAAAGCTTTATGACTGAATTGTACCGTCACATCGGTCCTAACACAGACGTTCCAGCTGGAGACATCGGTGTAGGAGCTCGTGAAGTAGGTTACTTATTCGGGCAATACAAACGTTTGAAAAATGAATTTACTGGAGTTTTAACTGGTAAAGGATTAAGTTTCGGTGGTTCATTAGTTCGTACACAAGCCACCGGTTATGGATTATGTTACTACACACAAGCATTGTTAGAAGATAATGGAACTAGCTTCGACGGAAAAACGGTTGCGATTTCAGGAAGTGGAAACGTAGCTATCTACGCTTGTGAAAAAGCAACGCAACTAGGAGCCAAAGTTGTAACAATGTCTGACTCTAATGGATTTATCTATGATCCAGATGGAATTGACTTAGCTTGTGTAAAAGAAATCAAAGAAGTAAAACGTGGACGCATTAAAGAATACGTAGACACACATCCAAATGCGACATTTACTGAAGGCGCTCGCCCTTGGAGTGTAAAATGTGATGTTGCTCTTCCATGTGCTACACAAAACGAATTAGACTTAGACAACGCAAAAGACTTAGTAGCTAATGGTGTAAT
>CADBTK010000101.1 GCA_902797585.1 Erysipelothrix rhusiopathiae | reverse complement strand
GCAGTGGCATTAAAGAATGGCTATGCCTTGGCTGTTTCTTTATCCATTGGAGTAGTGGAAAAAGAACAAGGGGATAGTGCATCTGTATATAATCCACAAGCGGCTCTTTTTGCCCAAGCAAGTGAAGAGATGCGCCAATTGATTGAGTTATGTGGAGGAAATCCAGAAAGTTTGATGTATGGAACGGGTGATTTATATGTCACAGTCTTTGGAGGTCGTTCAAGAAAAATAGGAGTCTTGTTAGGAAAAGGTTACACAAAACAACAAGCACAGCAAATGTTGGCAGGGGAAACTTTGGAATCGGTTGTCATTGCGACTCGTACTGCTATGGCCATCCGTAAACAAGGCTTAGAAAAAGAATATCCTCTTTTAATGCATGAAGATGAAATTTTGAATCAAGGAAAAGATGTAAAGATTCCTTGGAAAGACATTGTGCGAAACCAATAAATCCCAGGTTATCCTGGGATTCTTTTCTATTCAAATAAGATAAGAGCAATTAGATCGGCTGGTTCATCGCTCTTATTGGTAACAAAGTGAGAATGACCGGGTTTGCAAATGGCGATATCTCCTTGGTTTAAGATTTCTTCTTTACCATCATCGTTATAAACAACTTGCCCTTTCGCAATATAAAAGATTTCTCCTTCGCCTTGGTGAGTGTGTCCGCCAATTCCACATCCAGGTTCTAGATGTAAGTTTCCGAAAAGTCTTCCTTTGTTTAAAAGTTCTTCTTGGTCAACAAAACACGTTTGGATGACTTGTCCTGGACCTCCCTTCATTTCTTTATTGATCTTTACTGTACATTCTTCTTTTTTTCTTATCATAGACTTGTTCTCCTTGCCCTTATTATATCAATCTTGCGTGATATAATACATTTGAAATGGAGGAGTCAAACATGAACTTCTATATGCCGACATTATTTGTATCAAAAGAAAATGTACTACAAGATCAAAAAGAGTTATTTGTACAAATGGGGAAAAAGGCCTTGGTGGTTACGGGGAAAAATAGTGCCAAAGTCTCAGGTGCTTTGGATGATCTGGATAAAGTATTCAAAGAATTAGAAATTGAATATGAAATTTTTGATGATATTATTCCCAATCCTTTAATGAAGACTTGTGTCGTAGCTGGACGTCAAGCACGTCGTATTCGAGCTGATTTTGTGGTAGGAATTGGTGGAGGATCGATTCTTGATTCTACCAAAGTGATTGCACTGGTTGGAGCCAATCCAGAGTTGACGGAAGAAACAATTTATAAAAAAGAGTGGACTCAACATCCGTTGCCTTCGGTTTTGATTGGTTTAACTGCAGGAACAGGTTCTGAAGTAACAGATGTTTCGGTAATGACAAATAAAGAAGGGTTAAAGAAATCCATTCATGATCCTATTTTATTTGCTACAGTAGCTCTTGGGGATCCTAAATATATGGAATCGTTGCCATATGGAGTAACAACTTCTACGGCAGTAGATGCTTTTGCGCATGCTTTTGAAAGTTATTTTTCTAAGAAGGCAAATGATTTATCGCGAGCATTTTCAATTCAATGTATTCGTTTGTTGTGGCCAAAACTTGTAGCTTTGCAAGATAAGGAGGTTAGTTTGACTTTAGAACAACGTCAGACATTGTATGATGCTTCCATCTTAGGGGGATTGGCCATTGGTATTACAGGAACCATCTTTGCGCATAATGTAGGATATTTCTTAACAGAAAACTATGATGTACCACATGGATTTGCATGTGCGACATTTGCTCAAGATGTTTTAGAAAGACAGTTGGAAACAGACCCAGATTATGTGCAAACATTTTTAGATGATTTACACTTAACAAAGGATGAATTGGTTGATGTCATTTCTTCCTTGGTTCCAGATTATGAAATCACCTTAACAAAACAACAGGTAAAAGAATTGCTTCCTCGATGGGATGGAAATGGAACGGTTAATAATACTAGAGGTGGTATGCCAATTGATAAGGTGGAAGAAGTATTAATGAGAAAATTTGTAAAAGATTAGGCGGTTGATAAAACCGCCTTTTATACGAGCTCATAAGGAATGTCTAATTGATCTAAACGTTGTTTCCAATCTGGACTTAGTTCTGAGTCAGTAATAATTAAATCCATTTGGTCCAAAGGTGCAAAATAACCGGCGCTAATCATGCCAAATTTTGAAGAATCGGTAACTAAGATTTTTTCTAAACTAGCCGATAGGGCGGCTTGTTTGTTGGCAGCTGTTCGTTGATCAGCACATGTTAATCCTAATTCTTCATGAACACCCGAAGCACACACAAACATTTTCTTAGCACGGAACTTTTTGATAAACTCTACAGACTCAGGAGATTCGAAGGCTTGCGTGTTTCTATGATAATAACCTCCGGCCATAATTAATTTTATATTTTCTTTATTATAGAGTTTTGAAACGATATGATAGCTGTAACAAATTACTGTTAAAGGAATGTCGCTTGGTAATAAAGCGGCAATGGTTCCCGCGGTTGTTCCATCATCCAATATTAAGATGTCATTAGCTTCGATATGTTTCAGCGCTTGGTGCGCGATTCTTTCTTTATATACAGAGTTCTTAATTTCTTCGATATTGGATTCATAATCAAGTTCCGAAATATTGATTC
>CADBTK010000100.1 GCA_902797585.1 Erysipelothrix rhusiopathiae | reverse complement strand
ATTAAACTCTGAACATGCCAACCGTTATCCACATGAATTCTCAGGTGGACAACGTCAACGTGTTGGGATTGCTCGAGCATTGGCTGTCAATCCAGAATTCATTGTCTGTGATGAGCCAATATCAGCCTTGGATGTTAGTATCCAAGCGCAGGTAATCAACATGTTTGAAGATTTACAGAAAGATTTGGGTTTAACTTATTTATTTATTGCCCATGATTTATCTGTTGTTAAACATATTTCCGATCGTATTGCGGTTATGTATTTAGGAAAAATGGTAGAACTTGCGGATAGTTATGAAATTACTATGAATAGCAAGCATCCATATACGCGCTCATTAGTATCTGCAATTCCAATTGCTGATCCGAAAAAAGCAAGAGCAAATAAACGTATTGTATTGGAAGGGGACGTACCTAGTCCATTAGACCCACCAAGTGGTTGTCATTTCCGTACACGTTGTCCATTTGCGGATGAAAAATGTGCGTGTCAAGAACCACAATTAAAAGAAGTGGCTAAGAACCACTTTGTAGCTTGTCATCATTTAGACAAAGTGAAATAGTTTGGTTATATGCATAATTTCAGGGATTATGCTTATATACATTTTTATAGGAGGAATTATATGATGAAAAAACCATTAAAGCTTCTCCTTGCCTTGGCGATGATTGCTGCGCCTTTAACTGCTTGTGGTAGCGGTGGCGGACAAGGCCAAGAAGTAGAAGGAAAAGTATTAAGTGTTCAAATTGGGCCAAACCCAGAAACATTGGATCCAGCATTGAACAGTGCTGTCGACGGTGGAAACATGATTCTTCACTTATATGAAGGATTATTAGTCGTTGACCAAGAAGGGAAATTAGCACCAGGACAAGCAGAATCTTGGGAAACAAGTGAAGATGGTTTGACTTGGACTTTCCATTTACGTGATGGATTGAAATGGTCAGATGGTTCTGACTTAACAGCTAAAGACTTTGTATACTCTTGGAAACGTTTATGTGATCCAGAAGTAGCTGCTCCATATGCAGAAACTGTATTAAGTCCAGTAAAAGGATTTGATAAAGCTATTGAAGGAGATGCAGATGCATTAGCTATTAAAGCAAAAGATGACAAAACATTGGTTGTTGAATTATCTGCACCTTGTACATATTTTGGATCATTAGCTGCATTTGCGACAATGAGTCCTGTGCAACAAGCTACGATTGAAGAAAATGGTGACTCTTGGGCAACAAACCCAGACACTTACATTTCTAATGGACCATTCAAAATGTCTTATTGGGAACAAGGATCTCACATTACAGTAGCGAAAAACGAAAACTACTGGAATGCAGATGCTGTTAAATTGGATGGAATTAAATTTAACTTAATCGAAGATGCTAACGCTGCATACTCTGCTTACCAAAGTGGAGAATTGCAAATGATTAAAGATGTACCTACAGAAGAGATTCCAAGTTTAGAAGGTAAAAAAGACTTCCACGTAGAACCAATCATTGGTACTTACTACTTGAACTTGAACTGTGAAAAAGACATCTTTAAAGATGCTAAAGTTCGTAAAGCTTTATCATTAGCAATTGACCGTAAATATGTTGCAGAAACAATCATGCAAGGTACTTACACTCCAGCTGGAAACTTCATGGGTCCAGGATGGAAAGATACTGATGGTTCAGAATTTGCATCTAAATCAAATGGTGGATCTACTTACATTAACTTAGATGATCATAAAGCAAACGTTGAAGAAGCAAAACGCTTATTAGAAGAAGCTGGATATCCAAATGGAGAAGGATTCCCTGAAATCACTTACTCTACAAATGATTCTGGATACCACAAAGCGGTTGCTGAATACTTACAAGAAGCTTGGGGTGAATTAGGAGTTAATGTAAAAGTTGATGTTGTTGAATGGGCAAGTTTCACACCAATGCGTCGTAACGGAGAATACGAAGTAGCACGTAATGGTTGGGTAGGAGACTACGATGACCCAAGTAACATGTTAGACTTGTTGTATTCTTCTAACGGAAACAACGATGGAAAATTCAATAACGCAGAATATGATGCTCAAATGGATATCGCTCGTTCTACTTTAGATGAAGCAGAACGTTCAGCTGCATTACACAAAGCAGAAGATATCTTAATGGAAGAAGCTGGATGTATTCCAGTAGCATACTACAACGACTTCTGGCTACAAAGCGATGAAATCGAAGGTATGTGGCACTCTCCATATGGATACTGGTACTTCATGTACGCAGATATCGCTGAATAAATAGAAATTAAGTTCCTTGGTTAACGAGGAACTTTTTCTTTGTAATTAAGGATAAAATCGATTAAAATAATAAAGTACTGAGGCCGTGGTGGAATTGGTAGACACGCAACTTTGAGGGGGTTGTGAGAGTTATCTCGTGTGCGTTCAAAGCGCATCGGCCTCACCATATAGAAAAGCAACTGCCCATTGGACAGTTTTTTTGAGGAAAATTATGGAAACACTTTATATAGTCATGCCTGCGTACAATGAAGAAGGCAATATTAAAAATGTGATTGAGCAATGGTATCCAATATTAGATGGAAAATCCGAAAAATCACGTTTAGTGGTTGCTGATAGCAATAGCGCAGATAAAACGCATGAAATTTTGGTAGAATTAAAAGAATCGAAATTTCCTAAAATAGAAATCCTTTCTGATACGAATCAGTTTCATGGTCCAAAGCTCATTGCACTATATGACTATGCGATAAGAAATGATGCCGATTTTATTTTTCAAACCGATTCAGATGGCCAAACAAATCCTCAAGAATTTTCTGCCTTTTGGGATCAACGTTATCAATATAATGGGATTTTTGGTAAGAGAACCGTTAGAGAAGATGGGAAGGATAGGGCATTTGTTGAAAAGGTAGTCTGTTTTCTTCTTTATCTTTATTTTGGCATTACCATTCCTGATGCAAATGCACCATTTCGTTTAATGAATGCTAAGACGGTGAAGAAGTATTTGTATAGAATGCCAAGAGACTATCATTTACCCAATATTATGATCACAACTTTTTTTGATTATTATCAAGAACCAATCCTTTTTAAAGAAGTATCCTTTAAGCCTAGAAACGCCGGTAAAAACTCGATTAATTTATTAAAAATTATAAAAATTGGATATATAGCTTTAGGAGATTTCATGTATTTTAAAAAAGAAATGAAAAAGTATCGATAAATCTGAATTTGATATTTCGATAAGATATGAATGAATAGACGGATT
>CADBTK010000099.1 GCA_902797585.1 Erysipelothrix rhusiopathiae | reverse complement strand
TTCAACGGATTTTGAAAAACCAGTAAAATTCCAATCTAGGCGTCCATTCTTTCCGTGATACCATTTTCCATTCTCTACACTTTTGGCCACTCCAGTAAAAGACCAATCTAGAATACCATTGCGAGTAAAATACCACTTTCCGTTTTCAATAGATTTGGACCATCCGGTAAACTTTTCACCTATTCCATTTCTTACAAAGTACCATTTGTTGTCTTTGGTATTTTTTACAACACCTGTAAATTCTCTTTTCCCGCTGCTTGGATTGAGCCAATACCAATTATTTTGGATGTTTTGGAATCCGTACAACATACGACCTTTGCTGTCATAGTAGGTTGTTTTTGGACCACCACTAGGATTGGTTTGTTGGGTATGGTTAAACCATCCAGTGCGCATAGAATAATCGTTCATATCAAACATATACCAATAGCCATTGATTTTCTTTTGGCCTTTTTGTTTGATGTCGTTGATATAGTAATATGTTTTTCCGTTTTCGATAAGAAGCCCATTTTTGATTCCTTGAATCGTAAATGTTTTTGTTGCTTGTCCAAAGTATGTTCCTTTTCCGATGATGGTAATGGTTGCAGTTCCGATATCGATATTATTTTGATAAGTAAGAGTATAATCAAAATCTTCGATTAATGGGACTCCATCTTTTTTAACTATGACATTTGGGCGAATGTATGTATTTGTAAATGCATAATTATCTTTAATTCCTTCAATGGTCGTTTCGGTAATAGAAATATTTTGACTGGCAGATATAAATTCATCCGGATTGGCATTTTTTTGGTTTTCCATGATGATATTTAATCGTTCGCGTGTCATTTCTACATATTCCTTACTTGGAATATCACACCATAAACAGAACATAGATCCAATCACAGGAAGGATATTTCCATCATAAAGTTTATAAACGTCATTGTTGATGACATTTTGTGCGGCGCTATCCCATCGATAGAAAGGATAAGGATTTCCTAATACAAAATACCAAGAAGCATTTGTATTGATAATCGCATGTCCTTTGTCGAATAAGAATTGACTGGATTGGTAAGTGTATTGGCCCCATCCTTTATGCCAATAACAAATCACAATGTCTGTGTCAAAGTTTGCGGCTGTCTGTGAACCATAGTAGAACCCATCGTTAAACGCAACAGGTTTCATGCCGGCATTTTTTACTTGGTTTGCCAATGTATTGATGTAGTCAACATATTGGTCATATAAATTTGCATCAATTAAATCTTTGAAACTACGACCGATGTCACTGGCATATTCATCGCATCCTAAGTTGAATAAAACACTTCCTTGATTGGCATAATAATCAATATATTTTTGAATTAGATTTGTGGTAAATTCAATGGCTTTACCGTTGGACATATTCATAGTGGATCTAGATTTCTTGCCTGAGGATGAAAAGGCAGCATTGGAGATGCCTAATTCTTGCATAGCATAGACAATCGCATTCATGTGTCCAGGGGAATTCAATAAAGGAATCACGCCTATGCCTTTTTGATGAGCATAGGAAATCATGGAATCCATTTCACTTTGTGTCCATTCATTGATAGTAGGTTCATAAGTGTAATTTGGATTATTCTTTCCTTGTTCATTATTAAAAGCAAGATTTCCTTTATGAATGGCATCAGCAACTTCTTGGCTAGAATACAATCGTTCAATTGTTTCTACTGACATATCGTCTAATAAGAAGCGCAAGCCTTCATTTCCTATGGTTAATTCGATGTGGGTGTAATTATTTGTAGCAGCCAAATCAATCATTTCTTTGATTTGATCGACTGTAAAATATTTTCTTCCGCTATCGACATGAAAGATACGATAGAATTCATCCGTATTTTGCGTTTCATTGGTTTGTAGAAGTGGAGAAGAAACATCTTGTTGGATTGTTGGTGTTGTTTCAACTATTGGTGGATCTAAAATTTCGATTTCTTCAACTTCTGGTTCGATGCTTTGGCTAGGCTCGATTTCCAAAGTCGTTTCCGTATCCGTTGGAGTATCTATCGTGGTTGTTTGATCTGTTGGTTGCTCTTCTATGTCTTGGGCAAAAATTGGACAAGAGAAAATATTTAACCAACCGAATAATAGGATAAATAATAAATAAGGAATGTATGGGTGTATTTCTTTTCTCATAAGCATTACCTCTCTTTTATTATAAAGGGAATGCATAAGCAACTAAAAGATTTATTATCAAAAGAGGTTTGAATAGTGGAATAGTTAACGAAAAAGAGAGACCTTGTATGATACGATGAGAATAAATAAGACAATTATTGAAAGGAAGGGAAATACTATGATTGCCAATCCCACATGTCTAGCTTGTATTCTTTCGAAACAAGAAAAACGAATTCGAGGTTTTGATGATGAAGAAAAGAAGTCTC
>CADBTK010000098.1 GCA_902797585.1 Erysipelothrix rhusiopathiae | reverse complement strand
TTGAGAATAGTTTTCTTTTCCATAAATCGTAATGGAATCTTGATCACTTTGAATATTAACACCCCATTTTTTTAGTTCGGTTTCCATGGCTTCAATGCGATCACTTTCTTTCATACGTAAGCGAGCGGCATTATAGATATAATTTTTTCCTGGAATAAAGGACGCCAGTACACAAAGAATAGGACCTAAGTCAGGGCAATTGGATAAATCAACGTTCATCGGTTGTAAAGGATGAGATTGTACTTGAATTTCTTTATCGGAAATGGAAATGATAGCTCCCACTTCTTTTAATATATCCAAAATCACTTTATCCCCTTGTTTAGAATGTGGGTTACATCCTTTTAATGTTAATTGGTTTTGAAGACTTGCTAGTACGCCAAAGAAAGCTAATTGAGAGTAGTCGGATTCTACGCTATAGTTGGTTGCTTGATAATTTTGATTTGGCGCAATGGTATAGGTGTTGCCTTTCTCAATGACTTCAATTCCAAAACGTTTTAACATTTCTAATGTTAAGTCGACATAAGAGCGAGATTCATAAGGCTCTTTGATGATAATCTTGGTTTCTTTATCCATTAATGGAGCCGCTAATAAAAGCCCACTGATAAATTGACTCGATACATTTCCATCAATCTCATAGGTTTGGGCTTGTAGCGCACCATGGATGGTAATGGTTTCATCTTGAACAAAAGGAATGTTTTGTTGGTCAAAAAGTTCTTGATAAATATGCATAGGTCGATTCATCAAACGACCTTGACCGGTAAAAGTAATCTTTTGATTGGTAAGACTGGCCAAAGGAATGATAAAACGCAAAGTAGATCCACTTTCATTACAAGGACATAGTGCTGAATGATCTAACTTTTTAATATCACAACCTTGGATGGTTAAAGTGTTTCCATTCATCTCAATAGAAGCACCCAGTGCTTTCATGCAATCAATGGTGGCATGTACATCTTTATTAAAGTCTACATCGGAAATTACACTTGTTCCTTTGGCAAGGCACGCACAAAGAATGGCGCGATGCGCCATTGATTTTGAAGATGGTAAGGAAATAGTTCCTTGTGTCAAACTTGGAGTAATCTTTACTTGCACAAAATTCCCTCCGTAGCTTGTTTGGACATCCATAAATCTAAAATTCCAAAGGCAAGAATGGAATCAACCACAATACGAGCACGATGTAAGATACAAGGATCATGACGTCCTTCGATTTGAAGAGTGACGGCTTCTTTGGTTTTATAATCTACACTATCTTGTTCTTTATAAATGGATGGCGTTGGTTTGATTACAGTATGAATAATAATTGGCATTCCATTGGTGATACCACCATTAATACCGGCATTATGATTAGTGGCAGTTTTAATATTTCCTTCTTTCATCACAAAGTCATCGTTTGCTTGACTTCCTTTTAATTGGGCAAATTCAAATCCCAATCCAAAAGAGACCCCTTTAACAGCAGGAATACTGAAAAGTAAGTGGGAAAGAATACTTTCTACGGAATCAAAGAAAGGTTCTCCTAAACCAGTCGGTAAACCGATAATGGCACTTTCTAAAATTCCTCCAACGGAATCTCCTTCGCTAGCAGCTGCTTCAATGACTTGTATCATTTCTTCTTCTTTTGAATCGTCTAATACCGCAAAATCTTTTTGATTCATTGCTTCAATTTGACGGCGTAATGTATCAAAATGGAACGAAAAAAGATCGTCTCGTACATCGTATAGTTGTTCGATGTGACTTCCAATTAAGATGCCATTGGCTTCTAAAATTTGGGCACAAATACTTCCGGCGGCCACAATACAAGTGGTCAGTCTACCAGAAAAGTGACCACCTCCACGATAGTCTTGGAATCCCATATATTTTTCATAAGCGGTAAAATCAGCATGTCCTGGACGTAGTCGTCCTTCATTGACATGGTAGTCTTTGCTTCTTGTATCCGCATTTTCAAATAGAAGTGTTAATGGAGATCCGGTCGTATAACCTTCGAAAAAACCAGATAAGATTTGAATTTCATCTTTTTCTCTTCGTTGTGTGGAGATTTTTCCTTTGGGTTTTCTTTTTTCTAAGTCTGCTTGGATCCGGTCCACATCAATGGCAAATCCTGCAGGTAATCCATCGATGGTAATTCCAATGGCTGGACCATGACTTTCTCCAAAAAGAGTAAATGATAGATTGGTTCCAAATGTATTTTTCATAGCGGACCCCTTTCTAGGTAAATGCGAATTTGTTCCAGACTTTCTTTTTCTATTGTGCATTGACCAGCCTTTTCAACGTGAATGGTCGAAATGGTATCGCCAGCACTTTTTTTGTCGTGACGGATATAATCCATTAAGACATCGATATCGTAATCAGGAACTTCTGGTAGTTCCATGCGTTTATAAATATCTAAAACTTCTTGTTTCAATTGTGGGTTATCAAGAAAGAATAACATTCCCATGGCGACACATTCTCCATGATAATACGTATCCAGTCCATAAGCACTTTCAATGGCATGCCCAATGGTGTGACCAAAGTTTAAAATTTGACGTAATCCATTTTCTTTTTCATCTTGTTGGACAACATCTTTTTTTACAAGAATGGATCGAGTAATGATATTTTCTAAATCCCAAGTTTCTTGTTTGAAACAATCGACCAATTCTTTATCACGAATCAATCCCGATTTTAAAGCTTCTACTAATCCATTGTTGATTTGACGCTTTGGTAATGTCGATAAGACTTGTGGGTCAATAATGACAGCTTTGGGTTGCCAAAAAGCGCCGACAATGTTTTTATAGCCTTCCACATCGATGGCTACTTTTCCACCTACGCTGGAATCGACTTGCGATAAAACGGTAGTAGGAATGTTGTAGAAATCTATACCGCGCATATATGTGGCAGCTACAAATCCGGCTAAATCACCAACAACTCCTCCACCTATAGCAATAATAGCATCCTTTCGTGTCATTTCTTGTTGGATACAAGCGGTAAGAATGGCTTGGTATTGATTAAAACATTTTGAGTTTTCCCCTTGAGGCAATGTATATACAAAGGATGTAGGACATTGTTTTTCAATGAGGTGAACCCATTTTTTAGGAACGCCAGAATCGGTGATGATCGCAATCTTTCGGTTCAGATTGAGTAAAGAATCACACTTTTCAATGGCATGTTTTTCAATCCAAATAGGATAGGAAGTATGAGGCAGTTGTACAGTTGTCTTCATAGGATTCTCCTTTTATGACATTCTAGCATACCCACCCAATATTTTTACCAAAAACAAATGAAATACATAGTATAATAAAACACAAGGAGCAACCTATGAACAAATTAGAAGAAAATCGTAAAAAAATAGACGAAATTGACACTTCGATTGCCACTCTTTATGAACAAAGAATGGATGCAGTCAAAGAGGTATTGCAGTATAAAAAAGAAAACAATTTGCCAATTTTGGATACAAAACGAGAAAAAGATGTGATTGAAAAAGCAAAAGCTCGTATTAAAAATCCAGAATATGTAACACCTTATGAAGATTTCGTCAAAAATATGATGAA
>CADBTK010000097.1 GCA_902797585.1 Erysipelothrix rhusiopathiae | reverse complement strand
CATTTTGGATGCCACATTTAAAGGACAATACTCCAAAGAAACAATGGAAGGGGTTAACCACATTCTATCGGTTCATGGAGGAAAACTCGATTTAAGAGATGAAGACTTTGAAATCTTAGAGGCTGCCAAAGACTTAAATGATTTCTTAGGAATCAACTACTACATGAGTGATTGGATGAAAGCTTACGATGGACCAACACAAATCACACACAATGCCACAGGGGAAAAAGGTGGTAGCCAATACAAAATCGAAGGTGTGGGTCAAAGGGAAATGGATGTCGATGTTCCAAGAACCGATTGGGATTGGATTATTTATCCACAAGGGTTATATGACCAAATCATGCGTGTGATGAAAGACTATCCAAACTATAAAGAGATTTATATCACAGAAAATGGATTGGGATTTAAAGATGTTTTCGAAGATAATACCGTACATGATCAAATGCGTATTGACTATATTGCCAAACACTTAAATTCCATTGTGGATGCTATTGAAGATGGAGCCAATGTAAAAGGATATTTCTTATGGTCTTTGATGGATGTATTCTCTTGGTCCAATGGATATGAAAAACGATATGGATTATTCTATGTCGACTTTGATACACAGAAACGATATCCAAAAGACTCAGCGTATTGGTACAAAAAAGTTTCGCAAACCAAAGAAATTGAATAAGGAGATTGATATGTCGATAGTAATAGGAGCCGATCAAAAGGGGAAAGAATTAAAAAATTGTATAGTTTCGTATTTACAACAACAAGGGATAGAAGTAATCGACCTAACACCAGAAGGAGCCAAAGACTTCTATGATGCCTCTATTTTAGTGACAGAGACAGTATTAGATAATCCACAAGAGAATAAAGGAATCATTATTGATGAAATGGGAGCAGGTCCATTTATGGTTGCGGATAAGTTTAAATACATCATCTGTGCAGAACTAAATGATGAACACTCCGCAAAAATGACACGTGACCATAATAATTCCAACATTATTACGATGGGATCTGGTGTGGTAGGAAGTGATGTAGCGTGTCGAATAGCACTTCGTTTTTGTAAAGCCAAATATTCTGCGGGACGACATCAAGTGCGTGTCGATATGTTGAATGAGATGTGCTAGGAGGGAACTATGAGATTAGCTATTGGATGTGATCATATTGTGACCGATGAAAAGAATCGGTTAAAAGAAAAAAAAAAAAAAAAGGGACATGAAGTAATTGATTGTGGAACGTATGACTATGAAAGAACACACTATCCTATCTATGGAAAAAGAGTGGCTGAACAAGTTGTCACTCACCAAGTGGATTTAGGAATTGTGATGTGTGGAACTGGTGTTGGAATTACCAATGCCGTTAATAAAGTCAAAGGAGCACGTTGTGCATTAGTAGGTGATCCAGCCGTTGCGGTTTATGCAAAGGAAGTGTTGGATTGTAATGTCCTAGGTTTAGGAGCAAGAGTTTCAGGAATGGGAATGTTAGAAGACATTGTTGATCAATTTCTAGAAGCTCAATATAAACCAACACCACATAATCAAGAACTCATTCGAAAAATCAATGCACTAATTGATCGAACAGATTATATTGGGGACGATCATTTCTTTGATCCGTTTTTAGAAAAATGGGATAAGGGAGAATATCACGACTAAGGAGAATGCTATGCCTAAAAATCGTTTAAAACAAATTGTGAAATTACAAAAAGAAGGAAAGCCTGTCGGAATATGTTCTGTTTGTACAGGAAATGGCTATGTGATTGAGGCAGCCTTAGAATATGCCAGAGATAACAATTCTGTTGTTTTAATAGAATCGACGGCCAATCAAGTGGATCAAAATGGTGGTTATACAGGGATGAAACCAAAAGATTTCCATGATTATGTATATGATATGGCAGATCGTGTTGGTTTAAATAGAGATCGTGTCTTTTTAGGAGGGGATCATTTAGGTCCTTTGACCGTTACCCACTTACCAGAAAAAGAAGCGATGGAATATGCTTGTACTCTACTTCATGATTATGTAGCAGCTGGATTTACTAAAATTCATATTGATACAAGTATGAAAGTAGCGGATGATGATCCAAATACACGTCTAAGCGATCAAGTCATTGCTCGTCGAGGAGCGCAATTAGCCAAAGTTTGCCAAGAAGCATATGACCAATTGCTAGAACAAGATCCATCGGCCATTCCACCTGTTTATATTGTTGGAAGTGAAGTGCCAATTCCAGGAGGTGCCCAAGAGGAAGATGCTGGTATGCAGGTAACTAGTCCAAAAGACTTTCGAGCAACCGTTCAAGCATTCCAAGAAGCTTTTGAAAAGGAAGGACTTTTAGAAACAACATGGAAAGATGTTATGGCAGTAGTTGTACAGCCAGGTGTTGAAGAAAAAGATGCAGGCTGTGAAGAATATGATCGTGGGCGCGCGAAAGAGTTGATGGAAAGCATTAAGGACTATGATCAATTTGTATTTGAAGGCCATTCCACTGATTATCAAACAAAACATAAATTAAGAGAAATGGTGGAAGATGGAATTGGTATTTTAAAAGTAGGTCCAGGAATGACTGCAGCTATGCGAGAAGGTTTGTTCTCTCTAGCTTATATGGAACAAGCCCAATTCCATGGACGTCAAGAACAACAATCTCATCTTTTTGAAGTATTAGAAGAAGAAATGTTGAAAGAACCAAAATATTGGGAAAAATACTATCATGGGAATGAAAACGATAAATGGTTTAAACGAAAATTTTCGTTCTCAGATCGTTGTCGATATTATTGGCCAAACCCACGAGTGCATCAAGCACAAGAGATTATGATTGAAAACTTCCGCAAAGAAGGAATTAACTTGGCAATCTTAAAACAGTTAATGCCTATTCAATATACGAAAGTTAGAGAAGGGCATTTAGAATGTGATCCAGAAGCATTGATTAAAGATGTCATTAAATGTGCTATTGATGACTACGAATTTGCGACACATCAAGATAAACTTGTGAGCGAATAAAAGAGTGTTATTTTAAAGCTCAAAAACAAGAATAGATAATTCTATAAAGCTCTGAATTGTATCAGGGCTTTTTCTCTAGAATCGACATAAAGAATGTCACTTTACATACTATCCTTGAAATCAACAAGGAGGTATACCGATGAATCATAATATTGAATACTTAAATAAAGAAATTGAAAGAGTTAGAGATGTATTCCGGACCAATGTTGAAAAAGGATATATAAAAGGACCAGAGTCTTTAAGAGTATATAGAGAACAAGTGGATGCCGAAATTGAATGGTTGGAAATGTTGAAGCGAACGCAATATAAATAGAATAGAACTATATATAAAGGTAGGTTCTCTCTTACTTTCTATATTTTATTTGATAGCTTAGTTTACAATTTTTATTAAAACATAAATATTGTAAAGCCATAGTTTACGATTTTGCATAAATTAGAAATATTGTAAAGTACTAGTTTACGATTTTATTGAAAATAGAAATATTGTAAAGTATAATTTATATAGGAAATATGTAGGAAAGGAAGTTTTTTATGATTAAAAGAGAGCACTATATATCAAGAATACGACCTTTTTATGATAGTGATTTGATTAAAGTGATTACAGGTATTCGTCGATCCGGAAAATCCGTGATTATGAAACAAATCATCGAAGAATTGGAAGAGATAGAAAAGACATGTTTATTCATCGATTTTGATGTCCGTCAAAATCGAAGAGAAATTGGGAATGCGGATGCGCTGATTTCTTATGTACAACAAAGACTAACAGATAAACCTCTATATGTCTTTTTAGATGAAGTCCAAAATGTTGAGGGATGGAATGAAGCGTGTAGAACATTGCGCTTAATGAATTGTTCCGTTTTTATTACGGGAAGCAATTCAAAACTGTTATCTAGAGAGTTTACCAAAGAGTTATCTGGAAGATATGTTTCTTTTCATGT
>CADBTK010000096.1 GCA_902797585.1 Erysipelothrix rhusiopathiae | reverse complement strand
AGGGCAAAGTGTCATCCTACCAAATATTGCTTGGGGTTCTTACAACTTGATGGCACAAATGAATAATATTAATGTCGTAAACTATTCCTTGTTTGATAAAGATTGTTTTAACATAACATCTTTTAAAGAAGCATGTGAAACAGTGATGAAAAGTCAAGATCGTTTGGTAATTGTAATTAATGATCCATGTCATAACCCAACTGGATATTCAATGACGGACCAAGAATGGGATGAAGTTATTGGTTTTTTAAATCAATGTGCAAAAACGCATAGTGTCGTATTGTTGAATGATATTGCCTATATTGATTTTTCTATTCGTGGGCAATCGGCTAAAGACTATATGACAAAATTTAACAATATTGATGACAATGTAGCCGTTGTGGTAGCATTTAGTATTTCTAAATCGATGACAAGTTATGGTTTACGCTGTGGTGCTGCTATCTTAATGACAAAACAACCAGAAGGTGTAAAAGAATTAAAAATAGTCTTTGAAAAAGATGCACGTGCTACTTGGTCTAATATCAACAATGGAGCCATGGCTATGTTTGTGGATGTCCTAGATAATCATAGAGAAGAATATGATGAAGAAAGAGAAGGATATGTGCGCTTATTGGAACAAAGAGCCGACTGTTTTACTAGTCAAGCCGACCAAGTGGGGCTAAAGTACTATCCATACAAAGAAGGATTCTTTGTGACATTATCTATGGATAATGAAACAAGAGATAAATTCCATGAAGCATTGATGGCACAACACATCTATACTGTAAAAGTAAATCAAGGAATTCGTGTGGCGGTTTGTTCACTATCTAAAGAAAAAACAGATGGATTGGCCAAACGCATGAAAGAAATCTATGATGAGGTTGTTGCATGATTAAAATTGTAGCCACCAGCATCATTAAAGAAGGTATGGAAGAAAAGTTTTTAGAAATTGCCAAACAATTAGTTGATCAAAGCCAAAAAGAACCAGGGAATATTTTCTATACAGTGAACCAAAGTATGGAAAATCCAAGAGAGTTTTGTTTTATAGAATGTTGGCGTGATCAACAAGCTCTTGATATACACAATGCCAGTGTTCATTTCACTACATTGGTCCCTCAATTAGGACAAGTGCGTGAAAGTGGGATGCTACATAAATATATAGAACTTTAATGATTTCTCATTATTGATATTAAGGGGGGTTGTTGTATGAAACGATTTACATGGAAAGATTTTATATTGATTCCTATGATTGTAGCCTTTCTTTTAATAATTATAGGAGAAGTTGTAGGATTGGGGATTTTAAAATTATTGGGTCTTTCTTTTACAGGACAAGGTTTTAGCTCTGTATTTGCAATGTATTTTATAACCATAGGGCCAACCATTATCTTTTTGTTGGCCATTGGGTTAATAAAAGCCAACCGCCCGATGCTAAAAGCTTTATTGCCCCAAGTGAAGGGAAATTCTTTAAAGATGTTGGCCCTTGGCTTATTTGCGGGATTTGTATTAAATGGAATAAGTATTTTAGCAGCTATCCTTCACCAAGATATCCATTTATCCTTTGATTCATTCCAGCCATTATTATTAGCAGGGATGTTATTTGCGGTATTTATCCAGTCTTCTAGTGAAGAGATTGTATGTCGTGTCTATGTATACCAACGATTGCGTCGTGGATATAGAAGCCCTTGGGTCGCTATTATTGGGAATGCCATATTTTTTATGGCATTGCATTTGGGAAATCCTGGAATGGGCCTAGAGGCCATTATTGATATATTCATTAGTGGTCTAATTCTTTCGTTATTAGTATTCTATACAGATGGCGTTTGGATGAGTATGGGATTACATACAGCTTGGAATTTCACTCAAAATATTATTTTTGGATTACCAAATAGTGGGATTGTAACATCCTTTTCTATCTTTAAATTAATCGCTGCCAATGCTAGAAATAGCATTTTCTATAATGTCGATTTTGGAGTAGAAGGAACCATTTTCTCTATTTGTATATTATTGGCATTCTGTGTCTTTCTCATTTGGCAAGGAGAAAAGAAACATTTAAGAGATACCGATATTTGGCAGCAGCTAGAAGAAAAAGAAGTATAATAAGTTTTGAAAGAGGAAGTATATGCAACGAAAAGCAGGAGTATTATGTCCAGTGTTCTCTATACCCAGTAATCAAGGAATTGGAGACTTTGGATTAAAAGTTGAAAAGTGGATAAATCATATAGCGGATGCCGGGTATTCTATCTGGCAAATTTTGCCATTACAAATAACCGGTCCTACACATTCGCCATATCAAACATTGTCATGTTTTGCCGGCGATCCCATTTATATCAATTTGGATCGATTGTCGGATATGGGATTGATTCCACAAACATCTATAAAAAACTGTAATAAATATAAAACTTTTGTGGATTATGACCGAATTCGTGCATTTAAAGAGCCGTATTTCAAAAAGGCTTTTGAAACATTCAAAAAGAATTTTTCATTCTTTGCTCAAGCGTATGAAGAATTTGAAAAAGAAGCATTTTGGTTGGAAGATTGGGCCCTGTATTCGTTGTTTAGAAGATTACATGATGGTTCTATGTGGACTACCTGGGATTTGGAATACCGTGATTGGCACGAAGGTCAATATGGGATAGATTTAAGTGAATATGAAGATGAATTACTCTATATTAAATTTCTACAATTTGTCTTCTATTATCAATGGGATATGATACGCAAAGCAGCTCATGAACATGGAATCACGATTATGGGGGATGTTCCATTCTATGTGGACTTAGATAGCGTGGATGTTTGGAGTCATCGAAAGGATTTCTTATTAGACCATGAAGGGAATCCATCTTTTGTAGCAGGATGTCCACCAGATTACTTTAGTGAAACGGGTCAACGTTGGGGAATGCCTATTTATGATTTTGATGCCCAACAAGAAGATTGTTTCAATTTTTGGACTCACCGAATGGCTTGGATGCACCGATGTTATGATGTGGTACGAATTGATCACTTCCGTGCATTTGATACCTATTGGAAGATACCTGTCTCTTGTCCAACGGCAGTAGATGGACATTGGGTAGAAGCACCAGGATATGACTTGATTAGACAAATCTTAAAAACAACACCAGATATCAATTTGATTGCGGAAGACTTAGGTATTATTCGTCAAGAAGTGATTGATTTAGAAGATCATTTTAAAATTCCAGGAATGGATGTGTTGTTGTTCCGATTGGAAGCAAAAAAATTAAAAGAACCTGCAAAACTTCACTCTGTAGTTTATACTGGAACGCATGATAATGCACCAGTTCTACAAGACTATAATGAATTATCAACCAATCAAAAGAGTTCGTTGCGTCGATTCTTTAGAAGAAGAGGGTATACACATAGACTCTTTAGTGACTTATTGTGTCACTACGCATTGGATTGTGAAGCCCAAACAACCATATTGCCGATTTGGGATATTTGTGGATACAAAGAGGAATCACGTATAAATTGTCCGGGAACGATTTCAGAAAAGAACTGGACATGGCGCTTAAAAGATTTTAAAACTTTCCCAGAACAATTGATGAAAACACGTCCTTGGCTAGAAATGGCTGGACGAATTCAAAAAGGAAAGTAGGCAGAAAGAGGATGCACATATGAAACATGCAATTTATGCACGTATTGATGAACGATTGATTCATGGACAAGTAAGTTTACGTTGGAAACAAGCTTATGATGTGACTCGTTATATTGTGGTTGATGACTCGAGTGCACAAGATACCTTTCGTCAAAAACTATTAACGGCCAATGATGATACACCAACTGATTTTGTGACTGTGGATCAAGCGGTACAAATTATTCCAGAATATAAAGAAGATGTTTTATTAATTATTGCAGCACGTCCTCAAGAAATCTTAGAATTAGTGAATCAAGGAGTCGAAATTCCTTTATGTAATATAGGGAATATGCATATGGATGTAGACCGTGTTCAAATTGGAACCAGTGTAGCGGTGGATGCTAGTGAAAAACAAGCGTT
>CADBTK010000095.1 GCA_902797585.1 Erysipelothrix rhusiopathiae | reverse complement strand
GATTCCTTCCACGATTACAGGCACACCAGGAACCCAAGTTCCATAATCTGCTGGATTGGGTGCATCAAATCCATTCTTTTCAAAATATGATACGGCCTCTTTATAAGTCAATGCATTAGCACTTTCATCTGCATCTTTATCAATGGAATCAAAGTACACTTCAATTTCTTCTTGTGCTAACGTTTCTTCATCTTCTACCGCATACATAACCACCGATTCATTCGTTTCATATGCTTTTAAATCTGCTAAAACTTTTTTGGCATCAAAGTCTTCGGCTTCCGTATCCAATCCTACAAAGGCATCTACCGCTTGATAAGCAGAAGTATATTCTTCATTTACTTCTTCATATTCTGCTGTACCTTTTCCAAATAAATGATACCCATCACCAAATAAACCATCATTAGCCCAATCAGTTGCACTGGCTCCAAATCCAGTCATCGCAATGGAATACACCAAATACATAATCAACACAAATATTGGTAATCCTAAAAGTCGGTTGGTAATAATACCATCGATTCGATCAGAATGACTTAATGTTTGACTTAAGTCTTTTTCATAACAATTCTTTAACAATTGCCCGACTAGAATATAACGTTCATTGGTAATGATACTTTCGCTATCATCATCCATTTCTTTTTCCGCTGCTTGAATATCTTGTTCAATGTGTTTCATAACACTTGCATCAACAGATAATTTATCAATTACCTTTTCATCGCGTTCAAAAATTTTAACCGCATACCAACGTTGTTGTTCTAAAGGCATATCATGAACAACAGCTTCTTCAATATGTGCCAAGGCATGTTCTACCGGTCCACTAAAGGCATGTTTAGGTATAATTGGTTGTGCACTAGCTACTTCCAATGTTTTTGATACTAATGTATCAATTCCTTCTGCCTTTAATGCAGAAATAGCTACTACTGGACATCCTAACTGTTTGGATAATTCATCAATATCCAATTTGTCTTTCCCTTTTTTTACGACATCCATCATATTAATAGCTACTACAGTTGGAATCCCTAACTCCAATAATTGAGTCGTTAAATATAAGTTTCTTTCTAAGTTGGTTCCATCTACGATATTAATAATGGCTTTCGGTCTTTCTTGAATCAAATAATCTCGAGCCACTACTTCCTCTAGCGTATAGGGAGATAATGAATAAATCCCTGGTAAATCTGTAATCGTGACGTCTGTATGTTTTTTTAGTTTTCCTTCTTTTTTCTCTACGGTTACCCCAGGCCAGTTTCCAACATATTGATTCGCTCCAGTTAAAGCGTTAAACAATGTTGTCTTACCACTATTGGGGTTCCCGGCTAACGCAATTTTCATTTCCATATCAAATCCTCCTATTAGTTATTCCTAACTCTGATTTCAAAAAAAATTACTCTATTTCAATATTTTGTGCATCTTCTTTACGAATAGACAATTCGTAGTTACGCACCTTAACTTCAATCGGATCTCCCAACGGGGCAACTTTACGAACAAATATTTCAACTCCCTTGGTAATTCCCATATCCATAATTCTTCTTTTAACAGCTCCTTGTCCGTGCAACTTAACAACTTTCACTGTTTCACCAATGGATGCTTCTTTTAATGTTTTCATTTAATTCCCTCCTTACACTAGAATGCGACGAGCCAATTCTTGGTCCAATGCGATTCTAGATTCTTTAATTTTGACAATCAAATTTCCATTCATCGAACTGATTACACATACTTGTGCACCTACGACAAATCCCAAATTGTTCAAATGATGACGCACATCATCATTGCCTCCAATTTTACGAATCACATGTTCTTCCTTTAAAGGTACAACGGTTAAAGGTATCATGCTCCATCACTCCTTTAATTAGTTATTGCTAACGCAGTTAGTATAACCTAATAGTTAGTTAGAGTCAACTAATCTTAAATAGGAATCCTCTTGTTTTATGGCTTAAGTATTTATTTACATTTGTAAAGAAATATCTTAAAATTTAACCGAGCGAAATAGCCTAAAAAAGGAGATATAATATGAAAATTTCACCATTGCAAACTGCTCGTTACGAATACAACCCAAAATTACCAGGAATGTTACGTAACGGAATCGCCAACATCTGTGTAAAAGAAGGCGATGAAACACAAAGTGTAGCGGATCAAGACAAAATTAAAGAATTGTTCCCTAACACATATGGAAAGAAAGAAATTACTTTCGAAAAAGGAGAAAACACATCAGAAACTAAGAAACAAGTTGTAGGTGTTATCTTATCTGGAGGACAAGCGCCAGGTGGACATAACGTTGTATCTGGTTTATACGATGCATTAAAACAAACAAACAGCGAAAACGTATTAATCGGTTTCAAAAACGGTCCTAGTGGATTATTGGAAGATGACTACATAATCTTCGATGATGAATACATCGACCAATTCCGTAACACTGGTGGTTTTGACATCATCGGTTCTGGACGTACTAAATTAGAAACAGAAGAACAATTTGCTGTAGCTGCTGAAGTTTGTAAAAAACACGGAGTTACTGCCATCGTTATCATCGGTGGAGATGACTCAAACACAAACGCAGCTGTATTAGCGGAATACTTTGCAGCACACGAAACTGGTGTACAAGTTATTGGATGTCCAAAAACAATCGACGGTGACTTGAAAAACGAAGACATCGAAATCTCTTTCGGATTCGATACAGCTACAAAAACTTACTCTGAATTAATCGGAAACATTGAACGTGATGCCAACTCAGCTAAAAAATATTGGCACTTCATTAAAGTAATGGGACGTTCTGCTAGCCACGTTGCATTAGAATGTGCTTTAGAAACTCAACCAAACATCTGTTTGATTAGTGAAGAAGTAGCGGCTAAGAAAATGTCTTTATCTCAAATTGCAGACTACATTGCTGATTCTGTAGAAAAACGTTCTAACAACGGAATGAACTTCGGGGTAGCTATTATTCCTGAAGGTGTTGTTGAATTCGTTCCTGAATTCTCTGTATTAATTGCAGAAATCAACGAATTGTTAGCAGGAAGCAAAGCCGATGCATTTAACGCATTAGCTACTTGGAAAGAAAAATACGACTTCATCGAAAAAGGTTTAACAAAAGAATCTATGGACGTATTTGCTATCTTACCTGAAGCAATCCAACAACAATTATTCTTAGAACGTGACCCACACGGTAACGTACAAGTATCTTTAATTGAATCTGAAAAATTATTCTCTGCTTTAGTAGCAGCAAACCTAGAAGAAAGAAGAGCAGCCGGAACATTCAACGGTAAATTCGGTGCATTACACCACTTCTTCGGATACGAAGGACGTTGTGCTTTCCCAAGTAACTTCGATGCTGACTACTGTTACTCTTTAGGATACAACGCATTCATGTTGATCCAATACGGATACACTGGATACTTATCAAAAGTAAGTAACTTATCTGCACCAGCTGAAGAATGGGTTGCAGGTGGTATGCCAATCACTAAGATGATGAACATTGAACGTCGTCACGGTGAAGACAAACCAGTTATCAAAAAAGCATTAGTTGAATTAGATGGAAAACCTTTCAAATTCTTCGAAGCAAACCGTGATACTTGGGCTGTCGAAACAGCTTACACATTCCCAGGAGCGATCCAATACTATGGACCATCTTCTGTATGTGACATCACAACTCGTACATTAGCTTTAGAACAAGAATAATCAAATAAAGCCCTGTTTACACAGGGCTTTTACTTTGATAATGAATAAAAACGAGATGGGATATGACAATATCCACCTGGATTTTTCTCTAAGTATTTTTGATGATATTCTTCAGCTGAAATAAAGTGTAAAATAGGCCCCACTTCAATCGCAACTTCTCTTCCTAGTTCTTTTTCTTTCTTATCTATAAACTTTTCTATGATTTGTTGAGATAAAGAATCGGAATAATAAATTCCTGTTCTATATTGGATTCCTACATCATTACCTTGTTTATTGATAGAGAAAGGATCTATAACCATAAAATAATATTTCAACAATTGTTCCAATTCTATTTTTTCATCCTCATATTCAATCCGTACCGTTTCTGCATGTCCACTTCCTTGACATACTTCTTGATACGTTGTTTGACTACTCTTTCCATTGGCATAACCAACTTCGGTAGATAATACCCCTTCAAATTGATCAAAGAATTTTTGTAGTCCCCAGAAACAACCACCCGCTAAATCTATCCTTCTTTTCATATCCTTTTCTCCT
>CADBTK010000094.1 GCA_902797585.1 Erysipelothrix rhusiopathiae | reverse complement strand
TTGCTTATTAAGGTACTTTTTTATATAATAAAATAAGATAAAGCAATCAAGGATATTACTATATAAGACCTTTTTTGCTGCACACATAAAGGAGATACTAAAATGGGATTATTTGACAAAATTAAGGGCATTTTAAAAGGTCCTGAAGAGACCCCAGAACAAAAAGCGAAAAAAGAAGAAGAAAAAGCAAGACGAGAGGAATTAAACAGATTAAATCCGCTTGGTAAGGATTTAGCGTGGTTCGCTTCTGAAGACGGCTTGGCCGCATTCAAAGAATACACAACTCCACAGAACTATTTGTTAGAAGAAAACCTCAAAAAAGAAGTAGATGCTAAAGACTATTCTGTTGATATATTAGCGAAAGTTAAGTATCCAGATGCAAGACTGCCATACACCTATTTCAAGAGTTTGGTTAAGGCCATTAAAGTTCAACCATTGGAATATGTAGGTCCGATTGAAGCGCTTGTTACTATTTTATCCGTTCAAGCAAGGACATTCTACTTAGATGAAGACGGAGAACCTCATCAAAAGGATACATATTTACCACCAGAAGTAATTGTTTCTGTTGAAAAGAATCCGGTTTTGAATTACGTCGCCAATTTCAATTGTTTCGTCTTGAAAGACGATGCTCTTGGCAGTTGGGAAGATAAATGGAACGCGTACCGCTCTATTATGAATTTCCTAGGAGCAGTTGCTATTGTTGATCCGGATTACATTTCCAAAAACCAATGGATTTTTGCAAAAGAAACATATTTTAATGATCTAGGTGTCGTTAGAAAACACAAAGCTTTTTTGAAGAAATGCATTGAGTTAAGCACAATCAAGGATATCTTTGAACACGAGCTTCAAGGATTAGAATAATAACTTAACACTAGGAGGATTATCTATGTTAGACGGATTTTCATCTTATGAAGGCTCTGCCGTTCTTTGGGAAGTGCATTACGTTGGCGGTACAACATTTGTTCACGCGACCAGCGAATCTATTGCTTTACAGAGATTCATGGCAAAGTATCCAAATAGAACTGTTATAAAAATAGTTCGTAAATAGTAATAGCAAACCATTTTTAGGCTCCTTTCTAAGGGGCCTTTTTAATGGAATACGTACTATTCTTTGGATGGCAGTGATGCACTACAATAAAAGTCTAGAATGTATCAATGTTTACTATTTGTAAAGTTCCTTACATTAATTAAGTCGTTCTTATTGCTTTATTTATAAGGATAATATATTATCAAGTTTGGAAACTGAGTATAGAGCCATGTTATGGTTGGCTCGTCTCTACGCAACACCAATTATGTTGCACTACTCATTAAACATAGTTTTTAGTGGGTATGAAGTAGAGCTTTATACCCATTTCAACAAAAAAAGGGGAAATTAATATGAAGAAAAAAGGATTATTAATTCTAGGTGCGGCTTTTGCTTTAACTATTGCTGGATGCTCCAATGCTTCTCGCCCAATTAAGGAAAAACCGTTTTACGCTGGTGATCCGGGAGATACTGTTGCGTTTCTTTACACGACATCTTCTTCCAAAAAATTGAGTACAACGTATGGTTCGAACACGCTTGCGGATGACAACAATAAGCTAAGCATTGCTTGTACCACCTCAAAAGTTTCTGGAAGTGGAGTCATCCAAAATACTTACAACAGTGAATTTGGCGGTCAACAAATGACAACTAATGCCAACAGAAATACTACCGTTCGTTTTACATTCAGCAATCCTTGGATGGGGTCGAATGCTACATATTCCAACTACACCCAAATTGATAGCGTCACGTTTACAGCTGTAGCAGGTTCTTCAACATCATACAATGTTGATTGCACGATTGGTGGCGTTGCCGCTACAGGTGACAATTCTGGATTTACAGCAACAAAAACAACTTGTACTTTTACTCCGGCAGAAGGTCATAACAGTGGAGTCATTGTTATTACAGTTTCGTATGTTTCTGGCTCCAAAGGTTGGTATTTCGACAACCTTGGAATTAACGCCTCTGTGCCCACCGAGGAAAATCCAAATCCTACTTATCGTGTAAGCTACACAGCTAATGGTGCTACTTCCGGTAACGTCCCGGTTGACAATGGGTTATATCACGAAGGTGACATTGTCACTGTTTTGGGCAACACTGGGAATCTTGCTAAGCCGACATTTATTTTCTCTGGTTGGAACGATGGTACAAACGACTATCAACCTGATGAAACATTCGAAATGGGAACAGAAGATGTAACTTTAACTGCTCAATGGACAGCAGGAATTGGCTTGTCATACGATGCTAATGGAGGCTCCAACGCTCCCGAAACCACCTATGTTGTTTCTGGCGAAACCCAAATTGTTGCTTCTGCCTCTAGCGTGGTTGCACCTTCCGGGAAACAATTTAAAGAATGGAACACAGCTTCAGATGGTTCTGGTATTTCGTATAATCCAAATGATGAGATAACAAATTTCACATCTTCTCTTGAATTATTCGCGATATGGGAAGACCAAACAAGCGTAACTATTACAGCTGGCCTAGATAAATGGGTAATTAGTAATAGTTCCGGCTCTACCGTTAAGAGTGATATTACATTAACGTGTAGTAATACTATTGCCTCATCGACCGAATTCCGTTTTTATAAAAATTCTACAGTAACTATTTCTAGAGCTGTTGGAAAAATCGAATCTATTGAATTTACTGGTGTTTCTGGCTATGCAATCTCTAATCTTGAGGTGACATCAGGCGGTGGTACGTTGACTACGAATGGTAATAACGGCACTTGGGAAGGCGCCGCTCAAACAGTTGTTTTCACTGCCTCTGCCGCACAAGCTAGAGCGACTGAAATTGTTGTTAATTATTATATGGGCGCTGATGTTGATCTTAACAAAACGTCTTTAGAGTTAACTGTTAATGGATCCAGCTCAACCGTTGGGGTTTCCGAAATTAGTGGTGTAACAAATCCAACATATGAATGGACTTGCGTTTCTGGAGATGATTGTGTTACTTTGACAAATGCTACAACAGATACAGTTACTGTTGCTCCAAAAGGAACGATTTTTGCCACTTGTTTGTTAAATTTGACTGTTAATGGTGACAATTTACAATCCCCAATCGTGAGGGAGGTGTCAGTAGCCGTTACTAGAGCATCTGATTCTGAAAATCCATATAACGTTACTGAAGCAAAAAGAGCCATTGATTGGGCTAACGATGGTTTCCTCGCCAATGCCCATGTACAAGGCATTGTCTCTTATGTGCACGAATTTAATGATGAAGATAAATGGATTACTTATTGGATAAGTGAAGATGGAACTAGAACAAACGAACTTCAAGCCTTCAAAGGCAAAGGTTTAGATAACATTGATTTCGAATCAATTTCCGATATTGATCTTGGTGCATCAGTTGTTATAAAGGGTAACCTTGCAAAATATGGACTGAATTATGAGCTAAACATTGGAAACTATTTGGTTTCTTATTCAATTTCTACAGAGACAAAAGTTGAAAAATTGAATACACAGGCTTCATTGTCTTATAAATATACAAAAAATGGAAACGGAGTCCTTGACACTCTCACCAACTCAACCACTGGTGTTTCTGGAAATAGTTATACAAGTTGGTCTAACAAGCAAGGAGCATCTGGAGCAATTTACGCTGGTCAATCAGCTGGCGATCACTCTTCAATTCAATTAAGATCTAATAATAGCAATTCTGGTGTCATTACAACAACTTCTGGTGGCCTAGCCACAAAAGTTAGTGTCGTGTGGAACTCCAATACAGAAAATAATAGAGTGATTAATGTTTATGGAAAACACACGGCATATTCAGCCCCTACTGACCTATACATTACTGAATCACAAGGTGATTTAATTGGAACTATCAAAAAAGGTGAAAGCACAGAACTTGCTATTTCAGACGATTATGAATTCATCGGCATTAGATCTAATAGTGGTGCTTTATATCTCGACAAAATTGACATTCAATGGGGCGAGCCAATCTCATACACATTCTCCAACGTTGCGATTAGATTTGGCGGCAGCATTACCCCAGAATTATGGAATGAATTAGATACTGATTCTCACAACATTGAAGGTTTTGGCGTTGCGTTTGCTAAAGCGGAAGACTTAACAGGTCAACTTAAAGACACAATTTCTAATGTCGAGACAGCCCGCGGATTCTATAAATCAGTCAATGATAAAGCAGAAGGACATCCTGATTTAGTTGGTGGTAATTATGTCTGGAATCTATATTTAAGGATTTCAACCGTTGAGAATGAAGTGTATACTGAAGATTATCTTAACGATGATATTACGGCAGTTGCCTACATCAAACTTAAAAATGGTGAAGTTGTGTTCCTAAAACAAACAACTGCTTCTGTTAGTGGTCTAGCCTCTGCTCTTATCGCTGATACTTCCAACGATTACACTGGAGCCTCATTCGAAGGTTCTCTTGGCAGATTAGCAAGTTTATAAAGGAGATCAAATATATGAAAAAGAAATTTGAAACCCCAGAATTATTAATCATCCTTTTCCCTTCTGAAGATGTTATTGTTACATCTACACAAGGTCTTGGCGGAGATGAAGGCCAACCTGGTGATGACGGAAGCGGCAATTATCCATACTAGTATTCGTTCTCGGTTTAGAAACGAATTAATTCAAAATTGATTTGAATCAATTATGAGTGAACAAGGCGGGCTTTTGCTCGCCTTTTATCATGAAAAGTTTACTAATTTCTCTATATTGTTAAGCAAATGTTATTTGCTAAATTAACAAGGATAATATATTATCAATGCTGACACATTTAATAATATGAAGAACAGATTATTTAAGATAATTACTTTATTTACCACCTTTGCGGTCGGCATCACTTTAGCGGTCAATCACAATGTTAATCCCGTAAAAGCGGAAACAGTGACATATGATTTTAACTATGATCCATATACCTACAGTGGTTCTTTCTATAGTGATAAGGAAATTGATTTTAACGCTACCGGTGGTATGAATGGTGAACTCAGAACAACATTAAGAAGCAAACTCACACCTGAAGCATTCTATACATATTACAAACAAGGCGAAACCCATTTAGCAACACAATTACAATATTGTGATGAAGATCCAACCAATAAGAA
>CADBTK010000093.1 GCA_902797585.1 Erysipelothrix rhusiopathiae | reverse complement strand
TTATTTTCTAAACATTTTTTAATTAATTCATAATGAGAATCATTATATGTAGCGATATATACAGCATCTACATCACTATTTAAAAAAAGATCATAATCACCAAAACTCTTACAATCATATAATTTACAATATTTTAAAGCTTTATCTACATCTTTAGAAGCAAAACCTACTAGCTCAAGATCTTCCACTATTCTACAAGATTTCGCAATTCTATTAGCTATTGTTCCACATCCAAAAATAACTAGTTTCATTAATCTAATTGTATTACATTTATAAAAACTACGAAACTCAGTTTCATAGTTACTTCTAAATTGTTTTATATATTTTTCTTTTCATTAAAGAATCTAAATTATCATCTATTTAATTAAATTAACTATAGAAGTTTTATGGTTAGTTTGTGCCGTGGCAAACGAATAAAATCTTAATCATTTCTTACTACCTCTTCTTATGTCCAACGTATGTTGGTAATGTTGGTAGAATGGCGTTTTGAATTTACCAATTTACCAACACTCAATAATAAAATCCATTATTTTGTAGAAGCCTAAGAAGCTCTATAACATCCTCAGTGGGAATATTTGTTGGAAGATATATTGTTATAAAGAATTCTTTCTCTTTGCTTGCTAACGTATCATTTTTCATAGTATCTATATCGTCTTCATTTCCGTAATCTAGCAAGTAGTTTTCTAACCCATATACTTCAAAATGCTTGCCTTTTAATACGTTCCAATCTAACAATTGGATTTGATCTTTAGAAAGTTTGCTTGTAATGCAGATATTATCAAAATCAATCTCAATATCACACAAGCCACTAATCGTTATGACAGGAATCGGATATTTATCTTCCTTATAACTGCCTTCGCTATTTTTATGATAATGTCCATTATAAAACCTGCTTACAACATTGAAACCGCCATGAAGTTTTGTGAGAGATGAGACAATTTTATAGGTTTTTTCTATAATTGGACTATATAAATCATTCAACATACTTCGCAAGTTATTTTTCATCATTTCAACTCCTCTATCCAAGTATCATCTTCCATTCTTCTATAGAAAAGTTCGCTGAAGTTTTCGTCCTCAAATACTTTCAAATACGTTTCAAAACCAGGTGTCAGATTAAGATTGCTAAGATTATCTATTCTTTCCCACCAAACATCTCCTTCAGAAGAAGATTGAATGGACCCCGAAAACGAAGTGGCTTTATAAAGCAATACGATTTCTCTATCTTTCTCGTTGCACCAATCTACAATACCGCAAAGAATCGGTGACTCAATAGTTAGATTTGTTTCTTCCTTAACTTCCCTTATTATTGAATCAACTATTGCTTCATCTTTTTCAATATGGCCACCGGGAAACGTTATTCCAGGCCAACTTTGTTTTTTTCTGTCTATAACCAAAACCTTATCGTTGTCACAGACCATGCACATGTTCATCAAATTTACTTTTTCCATCTCACTAGTCACCGTTACTATTAATCTTTAACACGCCAGTATCCAGTTTTGTTTGATCCAACTCTTTCAATATAACCATTCTTTCTAAGATACGATATGTTGTTTTGAATGGCTGTTTTACCAAGCCCAAGAACGTTCATTAGTTGTGGGTGTGTGATGTTTGGATTATTTCTCATTTTGTTAAGAATCTTTTGCCTTGTGGCATTGAGCTTTTTATCCCCCACCTTATCTACCACGTTATCCCCCACTATGGCATTAATACGATTAAAAGGTATTGTTACCACTATCGAGTTTTCTTTAAAATCAAATGCCTCTTTTCCATACACCTCTGTAATTTTTGGGATGCCTCTTCCTGTTCGTTCACTTATATGAAGTTGTAAGAAAATATCAGATAGTTCTTTATTAACAGGCTTTGATTCACCCTCAAAGAATCCCTCCATCGTTTGATCATTACTTATCGTCCCTCTTGATAATATCTCCATTCTATCTGAATATATTGTTATCATAGGTTCATTGCCCGTTATCCACGCATTATGCAAAAAGGCATTAATGATAGCTTCTCTATATGCATCATTATTAAATAACGGGATATCCAAACGTTCTACAATTCTATTTCTTTCATCAGCTTGCGGAATGTTTAAAACATCTCCGTATTCTAATATTTTGTCCACCGTCAAAAGAAGGCATGTGTATCCAAATTCCTTAACAGAATACATCGGAGATCCTTTTGTTTTACCTGCGAATATTGCTACTCTAACAGGAATATGGCTGTCATCAGAAAGCAATTGTGCCATTATGTTGTATTTTCCCTTGGGCGTTAAAAGATGAAGGTTCTTCTTAAATGTATTCTTTCTTAAAGAAACGCCTTTACCCGCATAATAAGTAAAGAGTTTTTCAAAGGTTAACTCCTGATATTCGGATTCTGTATTAGTAATTGTTGGATATCCATCATTTAGTATCCTAAAAAGGTCCGCTTCTCTTTTCGGGTATTTCTTAAGATTAACTTTACTGGATCCAATTCTTAGGTAACGTTCGCCATCAAAAGATGTTGGAACACCTTTAGCGCAAGGTATTACTAAAACAACTACTCGTTCTCCATTAATTTTTATTTCTTCAAAGCGAAAAGATAGTTCCGGAGAAAGTTGTCTGACTAGAAAATGCTGTATGGGTTCCCCTTTAATCTCTTTATGGAAATCAAATTTTGTCCCTACAACTTTATGGGTTTTATTTTCTATCCCCCATACGAAATAGGCGTTTTCCTTCTGTTTTAAAACTGCTACATTGGAAAGAGCAGATATATACTCTCCGAGTTCTTTATGGTTGAACCAATCCACTTTAAATTCAAACCACTCTTCTTCTGCTGATCTTGATATAAGATTTTGGATTATTGTTTTAATATTTGTCATTTTATCACCCACCATATTATATCATAATGTGGGGGATAAAGTGGGGGATAAATCAGTTTCCACTTTATCCGCCTTTGTGAATTTTCTTATCAGACCATCTTGCTTCTTCCCTACTTCATGAACGAGTGTTAGGTATGCTTTTGGCTATTACCGGTATATGTTACCGTAGCATCTGCCGTTTTCCACTCCTTCATTTTTGGTGAGGATTCTTGTCATCCTCTAGCAAGTTTTTATAGTGAATGTT
>CADBTK010000092.1 GCA_902797585.1 Erysipelothrix rhusiopathiae | reverse complement strand
TTCAGCTTCTCCTAAAGACAATCCAACTGGAACGAAGTCACCACCAACTTGCGCATCAATTGCGAACAATGCTGGTAATGCAAATTGTACAGGAATGTTTCCTTTCGCAAATTCAGATCCTAATAAAGTACCAACTACCTGAGCGATTACAGCACCTGGCCCCAAGATTGGAGATAAGAATGGTAAACCACAGATGAATGAAATGAAGATCATTCCAGGTAATGTACTACAGAATGGACTAATTGTGTTAGCGATAATGTTTCCTAATCCACTAGCACTAATAATTCCTAATAATGTTGATGTAAATGCCATGAAAGGCAAGATGTTACGGATTACCATGTCGATTGATTCACGACCAGCTGCGAAGAATTTGTTTACAACTTCTCCGACCTTGACACCAATTTTTGTAACGATACCAGCTTCTTTTGTAGCAGCATCTGTAGTAGCGGCAGCAGCACCAGCTTTTTCATCTAATGCATCAGCAGCAGCCATTTCTTCTTCTGCAGTAGTAACATCAGATTTGTTTGTTTCATCAGTGAAACTTAATTGTTTTTCGCTTACGTCAGATACATAAATATCTTCCGTAATGAATTGAGCCAAAGGACCAACAGATCCAACTGGTTCTACGTTTACAGTAGGGATACGTTTTTTAGGGTAAACTCCACAACGTGCAGTTCCACCACAGTTAACAACAGCTACTGCAACTTCTTCGTCAGGCACTGTAGTAGAGAATCCATCTACTAATTCACAACCTGTCATTTCGGCAATCTTTTTCGCAACTGGAGAAATTTGTTGACCAGTTACACACAATACTTTGTTTTTAGTCTCAGTAGGTTCGATGATCAATGGTCCACCAAAACCACCACGACCTTTTTCGATCTTAATGTTTCTATAAGCCATAGTTCATTCTCCTCCCTACTTAGCCGCTTTAGTTAATCGTGCATAGATTCTTTCTGTCACGATTCCGCGGATTGTGATAACAATTAAACCGACGATTAAGTAACGAACTGCCAATCCACCAGTTGAGTAACCAGCTTTTTGGACACCATTTGCGATACCTAACCAAACGAATAATTCACCAGCATTTGCGTGTGGGAATAATCCAGTAATTGGGTGTACAAAACTTACAGCAGCATCATAGAATGAAGGTTTGTACTTTTCTTCAACGAAACGTCCAAATGTATAACACATTGGGTTTGCCAAGAACATAACTGCGATAAATGGGAACAATGAGTAACGCAAAATCATGTTACTAGTCAATTTTTTAGCGAATTTTTCAACTTTGTCTTCCCCGATCAATTTAATGATAGAATTCATAAAAGTTAACAAACATACAACTGAAGGGATAATACCTGTTACCCAACCTGTAAAGGTTTCTCCACCAGTTGTAAACCAGGACATAAATCCATTAGCAATGTTTACAATAAAATCCATAAAATTTCTCTCCTTTTCAATGGTATTTGTTCATAAGTCGTTTCGAATTCGACTTATTCACCAACGTTGGAACTTTGGTCGATGTCATTTTGTTCTTCGCTGCTGTTTTGTTCCCTTTCAAAACGCATCTCCAACGCTTCCATAGCGGCTATATACCCTCGATACCTTTTTTGCTCTTTTTCGGGCATTGCTCGAAATTCTTGCAAATATGTATCGATTGATACCCCAATCAATGGTTTGCCTAGTAATTCAGTTACTGGGCGAAACCGTGCTAGAATCGTTTTCCCATCAAGCGTCTCACATCCTGTAATGATGTGATTCTTATCGGCAGCTAAGACAACTACATTTCCATTAAAGAAACGTCCTCTTCTTTGTCCCATTCCGACACTCCCCAACTCATGCATTCGTTGGATCGATTGTTTATAACCTCGAATTTGCATGATTCCACCGACTGACTGCATAATCATCAATCCGGCAGCAACCGCAAATATAATCATTAAATCTTTACTCATCTTATTTCTCTTTCTCAAAATGAAAACCGTCAAGTTTTCTAAACATATTTTATGTTATGTCATTTATTTATTCAATAATAAAAACCTGAACAAATGTATAAATGCTATTTCGCGGAAATTTACTTAAACAAATGTTCAGGTTGTTAATTTTGTGTTATTTTTCACAAAGTTTATAGATTTAATAGTTCTTTTTTCTTTATTTCAAATTCTTCTTCAGTTACTATCCCCATATCTAGAAGTTCCTTTAATTTCTTCACTTCTTCATATGGATCACTAACATTCGGTTTGACTACCGGCGACTTTTTTCTTTCTTTAATCTTCTTAATTACCTTCACCAAATTGTTTCGATGTTTTCTTGGAAATGGAATAGAAATCAATCGACCTTTATAAATCACTTCCAATATTCCATAAGCCGAGAATATCCCATCATGCGTAACACGAATATCAGCCATTTTTTCATATTCATATACTTGATCATCCCCTACAGATAACGTAGTGTCGTCAAAGGCTAAATCTGGCATATTGGTA
>CADBTK010000091.1 GCA_902797585.1 Erysipelothrix rhusiopathiae | reverse complement strand
TATACCTTCATTTACTTGCCAAGTTTCATCGTTTTCAGAAGGCTGCAAGAATAATTGATCACGATTAAAATAATCTTTTGCGATTCTTTGATTCCCTTCATAATACTTATTATAAATATCCATTTGTTCTTGATAAGTATAAAGATTCATGCGTTTAGAATCTGGATGTTTTTCAGAATAACAAAATGCTATAGGAAATATCACATTAATTAAAAATGGTTCTTTACAACCGAATCGATCAACAAGTCTACGAATAGCTTCGGTCACATCAAAATTAAGAGATCGATTCGCAAATCCTTCAAACACTTCAAATTCATCATCCCAGGCAAGTGAGGTACAATCGAAAAAATCTTTATAGATATTGCCACCTACAAATGCTTCTTGGCCGTATAAACGTATATGAATATTTTCTTTACCAAATATCTTTTCTAAACCTTCTATTCGTTGATTATAATCACAAGTCATTTTATAAAAAGGAATCTCAAATACATCCTCTTTCATACATGTCAGAAAACCAACTTTAACCCATTGTTTCCATGACGAAGAGATATATTGATCTTGTCGGCGTAAATAAACAACAATATCAAATACATCAATTCCTAATTGAGAAAAGAATTGTTTGCATTGCTCAAAATAAGGGACATTCTTCCATTCTTCTGGTCGAGGATCATAACTCCTTCCTTCTGACCATAATTGTTCAGCAGAAAGAATTACCGTATCATATTTTTCAATACTTTCTTTCAATTCTTGGAAATCCGAGCTATTTACATCAACCCCATTGAGATGTCTTACCCACGGCAAACCGTTGGTACAACCCCCTTGAGAAAAATGAGGATAATCCATTCCATTTTTATTTAGAATTTTACGGTTCAACTGCAAAAATTGTTGTAAAGATGTTGTTCCTGTTTTTTGAGACCCTATATGTAGAATTAAACGTGTCATAAACTTTCTCTTGCCCATCATTATAAAGCAAAAGACAGCAAACTTCAAAATTTGCTGTCTTATATTAGAATAATTTCATTTGGTTTTCATCATCCAACCCATCCATGGAATTCATCTTATCCAATGTTTCTAATAACGTCTTTGATAATTGTGTTCGCTTCAAGACATCTTCTTTGGATAAGAACGATTTCTCTTCTCTTGCTTTTACAATCGAAAGAGCAACGTTTTCTCCTAGTCCATCTAAGCTGGTAAATGGAGGAATGATGGCTTTTTCATCATCTGGATCAATGATAAATTCAGTAGCTGCACTACGATTAATATTGATATTTGAGAAATGGAATCCTCGACAATACATCTCAAGTGCTAACTCCAAGGTATCAAAAACTTCCTTATCTTTATTCGAAGCCGTTCTTTCTTGAATTGCTAAACGTAATGCACTCATACGTTCACGAATGGCATGTTCTCCGGCAATCATAGTTTGTATATCATATGATTTACAACGAATAGAGAAAAACATACAGTAGTACACTAATGGCATATGCACCTTAAACCACGCAATACGAATAGCCATCGTTACATAGGCAACCGCATGGGCTTTTGGGAACATATATTTAATCTTTTGACAAGATTCAATATACCAATCCGGTACATCGTGCGCCTTCATTTCTTTAATCCAGTCGTCGTTAAGCCCTTTCCCCTTACGAACACTTTCCATAATGGTAAAGGCCAGCTTTGATTCTAGACCATAAGACATCAAGGCAACCATAATATCATCACGACATCCAATTACATCGCTCAATTGACAAATCCCTGCATCAATTAAGCTTTCTGCATTTCCAGACCAAACATCCGTTCCATGACTTAGACCAGAGATAGTAACTAAATCTCCAAACGTTGTTGGTTTTGTCTTTTCTAAGATTCTACGGACGAAGTTTGTTCCAAATTCTGGAATCCCAGCTGCTCCTGTTTTTTGATCATATTTTGTTGAATCAATTTTCAAAGCTTCCGTTGTAGAGAATATCGACATTGTTTCTGGATCATTCATTGGAATCTTTGTGACATCCAAACCAGAGATTCTTTCCAACATTTTCATAGCTGTAGGATCCACATGTCCTAAAATATCAAACTTCAAAATGTTGTCGTGAATTTGGTGGAAGTCAAAGTGCGTAGTCTTCCAATCCGCATTTGGATCATTGGCTGGATATTGAACAGGAGTAAAATCATGAACATCCATATCATTTGGTACTACGATAATACCTCCTGGGTGTTGTCCTGTAGTACGTTTTACTCCTTCACAACCTTTGGCTAAATCCATTTGTTTCACTTTACTAAATGATTCTAATTCCATTTCTTCTGCATATCCTTTGATATAACCATAGGCTGTTTTTTCTTGTACGGTTCCAACCGTCCCGGCACGGAAGGCATATTCTTCACCAAATACTTCCTTACAATAATTGTGGGCATTGGGTTGATACTCTCCAGAGAAGTTTAAATCGATATCTGGAACTTTATCTCCTTCAAATCCTAGGAAGGTTTCAAATGGAATATCTTGTCCATCTCCACGCATTGTTTGATGACAGATTGGACACTCTTTATCAGGTAAATCAAATCCGGAAGCCACTGTTGGCTCTTCAATGAACTCATAATGATGACAATGTGGACAGATGTAATGTGGCGTTAAAGGATTGACTTCCGTAATCCCTGACATAGTAGCCGCAAAACTAGATCCAACAGAACCACGAGAACCTACTATATAACCATCTTCATTACTCTTTTTCACCAATAAGTGAGAGATGTAATAAACCACATAATATCCAGCTCCAATGATACTATCTAGTTCCCGTGTTAATCGTTTCTCTACAATATCTGGCAATTGTTCACCATATATCTTATGCGCTGTTTCAAAACAGATGTCACGTAACTTTTGATCCGATCCTTCAATTTCAGGTGGATACAATTTATCTTTTGTCGGATAAATCACTTCACATTGTTTCGTCAATTCTCTTGTATTATTAATAACAATATCTCGCGCCTGCACTTCATCTAACCAACTAAACTCATTCAACATCTCATCGGTAGTACGTAAATGTTGGTTTGGCGTTTGAGTGGCTTTACGACGTGTTGGGTTATAAATATACAATGGGTGGCGTCCTCCACCAATAACTTTGGCATTAATATAGATATCGCGAATTCGTTTATCATGTGGTTCTACATAGTGAGCATCGCTAGTTGCGATAACTAGTTTATTCATTTCTTTTGCTTGATCTAAAATAAAAGTAAGGATTTTCTTTAAATCATCCGCAGAATGAATGGAATTACGGTCCACTAAATTGCGATAGTTATCCAATGGTTGAATTTCAATATAGTCATAGAATTCCATTGCTTTCGCTAAGTCGGCTTGACTGCGTGTCTGAGCCAAATCAAATACTTCTCCATTTTGGCAAGCTGAACCATATAATAAGTTCCCACTTTCATGGAATTGTTCCAATACTTGACGTGGAATTCGAGGATAAGCCAAAGGCTTGTTTCCGGCTGGCTTTTTATATGCCAAATACGTTGTATGAGATAAAGTTACCAGTTTAAATAACTCCTTTAAACCTTCTTTATTTTTAGCATAGACACAAATATGACTCGGACGCATTTTATGCGTATGTTGTTCCATATCAAATTGCATCAATTGATCCAATGTTGACTCTGTATCAAATTCATTCAACATAAAACACAAACAACTCGATAAAACTTCGGCATCATAATCCGCACGGTGAGCACCTTCCCCATCGTATGGAACATTATAATGGCGACATACAGATCCTAATCGATAACTCTTCATATCCATTAAACATTGCGCTAATGGCAAAGTATCAATCATCGGATTGGTCAACTCTTCTCGATTACATTGACGACAAGCTGCATTTAAAAAACCTATGTCAAATTTCCCATTGTGAGCAACAAGAATAGAATCGCCAATAAAGGCAAGGATTTCATCCAACGCTTGTTCAATTGTTGGAGCACCATTCACATCTTGTTGCGTAATATGCGTTAAGTTAATAATGTCCGCTGGAATTTCTCTTTGTGGATTAATAAACATTTGTTTGCGATCAATAACTTCACGGTTTTTCATTTTTACCGCACCAAATTCAATAATCGCATCCAAACGATTCGATAGACCCGTTGTTTCTAAATCGAAGACAACATAAGTCGCATCTTTTAAAGAACGGTGATCATTGTTCACTACATTCTTACACTCTAGATCTACCATATCCATTTCGCATCCATATAATACTTTAAATTGGCGGTCTGGATTGTTTTTTAAAAGAGCATCCACTTTCTTTTGAGCATGCGGAAAGGCTTGAACAACATCATGATCGGTAATCCCAATGGCATCCATACCCCAATCAAAAGCAGTTTGGATATATTCATCAACACCACTGACTCCATCCATTTCTGAGAAATTAGAATGAACGTGCCATTCCACACGTTTATCACTACTATTATCTCTTCGTTTCTTTGCTTCTATTTGTTCACACTCAGTAATTTGGAATGTTAAGTTTTTTTCGTACACATCATAGGCTACATTACCTGTCAAACGAACACTCATTCCAACATTTATTTTTTCCATTTCCTCGCGAGTGAACTTTTTAGATTCCCAACATTTTGCGACAAAGGCATCTTCATAATCGCTAATATAGATAGTCTGCAACGTTCGTTTATTTTGTCCAACTTCACGATATTCTACAGAAATAACATGTCCTTCAATAATTGCACGGTTAATTCCCTCTTGAAGTTCACTAATTTTATAAACTTGAGCAGGTTGTCTATTTTTTTGATAACTAGAAGCGGCAGCAGGTTTTTGAACTTTTAATTTCTCTTGCGGTTTTGGCATTTCCACCACAACCGGCTGCGCCATTTGTTCTTCTTCTAATTTACAAACAAAGTCTGTTTCAATTCCAAATACTTTTAATTTTTCTTCTAATAATGGTTTTGCTCGTTTAATTTCATAATGTTGGCTCTCATCTTTTGTCATAAAACAAATCGAGCCATTTTCTTGATATGGGTGCAAACCTGAAAATGGTCTTAATGGTGTATTTTGAGCTATTAAATCTTGAACATAACGATCCAAATCTTCCATACCACATTCAAATGAATTGGCTTGAACACTTAATTTCACATCAGTATGAAAATGCATACGCATATTATGAATTAATCCATGATATACCTCATATGGAAGTGGCCGTTCTAATTGTAATTTCAAATCTAGGCATCGACTCTTTGCATGGTATTCACGACACAAAAAAGAAGCCGACTGAAAATAGTGTTGGCTTTCTTCTTCGATGAAATTTCCTAAACTGTCTAATACTTCACTCATAAGAACCCTTTCTATTTTGCCATTTTATCAAAGGCATCTTTCGCTGCCATTTGTTCAGCTTTCTTTTTTGTCGAACTGGTTCCTATCCCCAAACAAATACCATCCAAATAAACCCCCATGGTGAAAGTTGGCGCATTACTTGGTCCAACTTCTTCAATCAGACGGTATTGAACCGATTTTCTAGAATCGGCTTGAATCACTTCTTGTAGATGTGTTTTATAATCCGTTACATCATCCCCTTTGTTTTCTTTAAACAAAGGTTTCATGTATTTATTCAAAATCTTATTACATACCCCGTAGCCTTGATCTAAATAGATAGCACCAATACATGCTTCAAAGTGATCAGCAAGAATACTAGGTCGTTGACGACCACCTGTTTTCTCTTCTCCCACTCCCAACAATAAAAATTCATACCATCCAAGTTGTTGGTTTAAACGCGCTAGACTTGATTCACATACTACTTGTGCTCGTAAAGTAGTCATTTGACCTTCACGTAGAGTCGGTTTCATATGCATCAATTGATCTGCACTCCATACTTGAAGGACTGCATCCCCCATAAACTCTAAACGTTCATTATTGTCTACTGAATGTGGATGTTCATTAACATACGAAGAATGCATACAGGCTTCTTCATAAATTGATTCGTCTTTCACACGGAATCCATTTTCCTTCATCCAATCTACCAACGTTCTCATTTCGTTTCTCCTTGGTTTAATGTTTCCACAACACAATTTGGAACAAGACTAGAGATATCAAGATCAAATTTCAATAATTCGCGAACATTGCTAGAAGAACAATAACGCAATTCATTATCCGTAAAGAAACACAACGTATCCAATCCTGGCGCAATACTTTGGTTCATATAAGCCATATTTTGTTCATATTCACTATCCACTCCATTGCGAATTCCACGAATAAGAACATCGGCTCCAAATGTTTTACAAGCATCCGCTACTAATCCATCATAAAGTTGACATTCCACATTTTCTAAATGAGCACACGCATCTTTTACCCACTGCAAACGTTGTTTATCAGAAAATAGAGTAGTCTTTTCGCGATTATAACTAACGACAACCACTACATGATCAAATAAGCGTGCGCTTCGTTCAATGATATTTACATGACCCAATGTAATAGGATCAAATGTTCCACAAAATGCTGCAACCGTCATACGCTGTCTCCTTTCTTTCTATAATAAGTAATCTTAGTATCTCGATATGTTTTTTCTTTTGTCTTTTCTAAATCCGCCACATTATCAGGAAATGTTTGTTTAGCAAGACTTTCTACAACCACAACACCGTCTTCATTGATTAAATGGTATGCACAAAGTTTTTCCATTAATTGCACATTCTTTTCCTTCGCATAAGGTGGATCAATGTAAATACAATCAAATCCTTGTTCCATATTACCAATAGCGGCAAAGATATCTTTATGTATTAATTGAGTTTGTTTTTGCACTTGTAAATATTGGATATTTTGTTTAATGATGGAACATGCTTGTTTACTTGCGTCCACTAATACCGCAAATTCACATCCTCTACTAATAGCTTCTAATGCCATATTCCCTGTCCCAGAATAACAATCTAAGAATCGTCCTTGAGTAGCTTTTGGCTCTAAACTGGAAAATATAGCGCCTTTGACTTTATCGCTGGTCGGACGAATATCATTATTCTTTGGTGTATGTAATCGACGAGAACGAAATTGTCCAGCTACAATACGCATTAGACACCCATCTCTCTTTCACGGATTAAACGAATACAATATTGGCAGATTCCTAGTGACAAACAAGCCGCAAACAAACTCGATCCTCCACTAGAAATAAACAAGATTGGCACCCCTGTAAAAGGAATCAAACAAGCCACTCCTCCTACATTTAAGAAAAAGTGCATAAAGAAATAGGTACCGACTCCCACAAGGATAACTTTAAAGACGACCTCATTGGTTTTAAAAGCATAATAGAATAATCGCCCTATCAACAATAAAAACATAACCACGATTAAACCAAATCCAAAAACACCAGTTTCTTCAATAATAACTGCCAAAATATAGTCATTATCCGCCTGTGTTAAGTATCCATATTTACGTGAAGAATCTCCAATTCCTTTCCCCACTACATTACTACTTCCAATTCCATATAATGAGTTGGCTGATTGGTAACCTTCCCCATAAATATTTTCGTATGGATTTTTCATATTATATATACGGGTCGCAATATGTGATGTAAAAGATGTTTTCGCTAAGAATTGTGTACCAATATCTGTTACACCAAAAAGCCCAATGGCCGAAACAATTCCTATAAATAAGAAACGCATAATCCATTTTTGTCCTCTGACAAGATGTGTTTCACTAGGAATGAGTAAACAAGTTAAGAAAGTCATCGTTAAAATGGCTAACGTCCCCATATCTTTTTGCGCTAAAATCAATCCCCCAAATACAGCCATACAAATCCATGGAAACTTAAACATCCCCATCCCTTTTTTATATAATTTTTTCTTTCGTTTTGCTCGATACAAAGAAAGAGCAACTGTTAAAACAATAAATACTTTGGTAAATTCAGAAGGTTGTAAAGTAAATGAACCTAAACGAATCCAAGCATGTGATCCTCCAGATTCTGAGAAGAAAAAGGTAAGAAGCAATAGCCCAACCAATCCTAAAACGGCAAATTTTTCAAGAAACGAAGCCCATCGAATCGAAAAATATTTAGCGGAAAAAATATATATGAAATAACCGATTCCCATAATAATCATCTGACGAATCGTTGTATTCAATACTACATTGGAGTTATAAACCGTTCGCCCAACATTGGTTGAAACAATCATCAAACTTCCAAACAGCATTAAAATCAGTATGATTACTGTAATCATACCGTCACTGTGCGGTTTCAATCGAAACCATGCGAATCTTTGTTTTGAATGTTGCACTTTTTTTGCCATAATTCTTCCTAACGTACCCTATATTTTATCATACTTACTCTTTATAGGGTTCAATAATTGTCTTTCGTCCTAAAATTCGTTAAAATATCTCCGAGGGTATAATATGCAATTAGAAAAAGAAAACATTATATTAGATAGCGATCCACAAATTCGCCAAAAGAGCCAGCCTGTTTCTCTTCCTTTATCCAAAGAAGATAAAGAACTACTAGAAGCAATGGTTCAATACGTCAAAGATAGTCAAGATCCGATTCAATCGGAACAAAGAAATCTACAACCAGCCATTGGAATAGCCGCCATTCAAGTTGGTGTGCCTAAACAAATGTTGGCCGTTGTCATGGAAGAAGAAGATGTCCAATACGAAGTGGCACTAGTCAATCCAAAAATCATTTCCAAATCTGTTCAAAATAGCTATTTGGATAATGGAGAAGGATGTCTATCTGTCCCAGGCCAACACCCAGGACACGTATATCGTCATGCGCGCATTAAAGTGCGTGCCTATGACATGATTCAAGACAAAGATGTTGTGATTTCTGCTGAAGGATATTTCGCAATTGCTCTTCAACACGAAATTGATCATTTGTCTGGAATTTTGTTCTATGACCGTATCGATCCAAATGATCCTTGGAAAGAAGATGTTGAGGCAGAAGTTATCTAACTTCTGCTTTTTTATGGTAAACTTAAAATAGAAATGAGGTTTCAAATGCCAAAGAATAAAGATCAAAGTGTAAGGCATGCGAGCCACAAAAAAACATATCGTTCTCAAAAAGATGATACCTTAATTTACGCCTTAGGTGGATTAGGTGAAGTCGGAAAAAACATGTATTGTTTCGAACATGATAATGAAATATGTATAGTGGACTGCGGGGTATTATTCCCTGGAGATGACCTTTTGGGTGTCGATTACGTCATTCCAGACTACCATCATCTCATTCGCATGAATAAAAAACACAAAATATTAGTTATTACCCACGGTCACGAAGACCATATAGGTGGGATTCCTTTTTTATTAAAACAAGTGAAAATCGATGCGATTTATGCTCCTAGATTTGCTAAAGCCTTAATTCAAAAGAAATTAAGCGAACACAAAGGATTGGAACGCACAAAGATTATTGAAATCAACGAAGACTCTAATGTAAAAACAAAATACTTTAGCGTTGGTTTCTTTGCGACAATCCACTCCATTCCAGATTCATTTGGAGTGGTAATTAATACACCAAATGGTCGTGTCATCCATACTGGAGATTTCAAATATGATTTAACACCAGTAGGAACCAATGCCGATTATCAAAAAATGGCCTTTATAGGTGTCAGCAATCCAGACTTATTGATGTCTGATTCTACCAACTCTGGAGTGCCAGATTTCTCTATCAGTGAGAAAAAAGTTGCTGAAGAAGTTTTGGGAATTATGCG
>CADBTK010000090.1 GCA_902797585.1 Erysipelothrix rhusiopathiae | reverse complement strand
GCATCTCCTTTGTTGTCTTGAGACGCGAAATCAACTTCGTATTTGCTATCTTCTTTTTCATTGTATTGTTTAATCGCTAATTTTGCAGCGTTGTATTCAGCATTTCCATAGCTGGCTACTGCTCCAGTTAGCTCGAAGTTCAACCCAATTGTTACTTTGTCTCCTTCTTCTAATTTAGCATTTGCTGCAGAAGCTCCACCAGAACCACATCCGGCAAGAAGAGTTGCACTCATGGCAGCAGAAGCTAAAACTTTTAAAAACTTACTATTCATATGAGTCCTCCTAAATATTTAAGATTATGATACAAAAAGAAAGGCTTATTTTCAAGCCTTATTCATCATGATTGAAAAAATTTTCATTATTTTTGAAACTAAATGGCATTAATTTTCTTTGCTTAAAAGAATAATTGCCAAAATCCAAAGAATATATTCAAGATTTGCGTTTGAGCAAAGCGCAATGGTCCTGTTGCGATTCCTGTATACAACAAGGCAATTAATATAGCCATCATTGCAGGGGAATTGTAAGAAATAATATGAAAGTATTGCTCATCTGGCAAAAAGCTAAAGAATACTTTAGAACCATCTAGTGGAGGAATTGGAATTAAATTAAAAACTCCTAATCCTGTAGAAATTGAAGCGGTTGTAATACATAACTGCCAAATAATATAAGTAATATTATTGAAATGAATATGCATTAAAATCGTTCCAACTCCAATCGCCAAAAAGGCAAGAATAAAGTTTGCCATCGGCCCTGCAAAAGCTGTCCAAACCATTCCTGTTTTTGGTTCCTTATAATAACGAGTCGAAACAGGCACTGGCTTTGCCCATCCAAATCGAAATATCAACAAACAGGCAACTCCCATCCAATCAATGTGTTTCATAGGATTCAATGTTAAACGCCCTTCAAGTTTCGGCGTTGGATCGCCAAACCAATAAGAAACCAAGGCATGTGCCATCTCATGAAAACTTAAAGATAGGATAATGGCTGGTATTAAATATAAGTAATCGGTCATGACTGATTCCTTTATACATTGAAACGGAAATGAACAACATCTCCATCTTGCATAACGTAGTCTTTTCCTTCAGAACGAAGTTTTCCAGCTTCTTTTACAGCTTGTTCACTTTCCAATTGATCGATATCTTCAAAGCTATAAACTTCTGCACGAATAAACCCTCGTTCAAAATCTGTATGAATAACCCCTGCACATTGAGGAGCTTTCATCCCTTTTGTAAATGTCCAAGCTCGACATTCATCTTCTCCTGCCGTCAAGAAAGTACATAAATTTAAAACAGTATAAGCTTTTTGAATCAATGAATCCAACCCGCTGTTCGGAAGACCCAAATCTTCTAAGAACATTTGTTTTTCTTCTGCATCCATTCCTGATAAATCTTCTTCAATTTTTGCACATAAAGGAACCACTTGCGCTCCTTCTTTGTTTGCTTTTTCTAATAGAGCTGTAAAGAAAGGATTGGATTGTGGATCACTAATTCCCATTTCATCCATATTAGCAACATAAATGACTGGTTTTTTTGTTAATAATGAGAAGTTTTTTAATAACAATTCTTCTTCCTCATTGAAATCAAGAGAACGTACTGGTTTTTCTTGTTCCAAAGCGAATTGCACTTTTTCTAAGATTGCTAATTCCATTTGTGCTTCTTTGTCTTTTGCACTCTTTGCTTTTCTTTGCACTTTACTAATTCGGTTTTCAACTGTTTGTAAATCCGCCATCATCAATTCTAATTCAATAATTTCTGTATCACGAATTGGATCAATACTATTTTCCACATGAGTAATGTTGTCATCTTCAAAACAACGAACCACATGACAAATCGCATCAGTTAAACGAATGTTGGATAAGAATTGGTTTCCTAGCCCTTCTCCTTTACTAGCCCCTTTTACTAGACCAGCAATATCTGTAAATTCAAATGTTGTATAAATCGTCTTTTTTGGGTTAAAGATTTGAGTTAAACGATCTACGCGATGATCTGGTACTTCTACTACCCCTACATTGGGTGCTATTGTCGCAAACGGATAGTTGGCCGCTTCGACTTGAGAGTTTGTAATCGCATTAAAAAGTGTGGATTTTCCAACGTTTGGTAATCCTACAATTCCTGCAGTTAATGGCATAATTCTATTCTCCTTCTGTTGGTGCGGCTTTTTCTACTACTCGCTTTAAGCGCTTTTCAAATTTTTGACGAGGCATTAAAACACTATTCCCACATCCTAAACACTTAATTCGTATATCCGCCCCCATACGAATAATCTTCCATAGTTTAGATTTTGTTTCGCATGGGTGTTCTTTTTTCATTTCAACAATATCATTTAAATCATATTCAATTTTATTCATGATTAGCTCCTTCATGATATTGATACGCTTGATATGTATTTTCCAATAACATACACACAGTCATTGGTCCTACACCTTTTGGAACTGGCGTAATGGCACTTGTTTTTTCTTTAACATCTTCAAAGTCTACATCTCCACAAAGTTTTCCATCTTCCATTCGGTGAATTCCTACATCAATCACAACGGCCCCTTCTTTTACCCAAGAAGCTTTCACCATTTTAGGAACACCAGCAGCCACAACCAAAATATCTGCTTGTGAAGTAATGGATTCAATGTCTTTTGTGCGTGTATGAACCACTGTAACCGTTGCATTTTTATTTTGTAACAACATTGCTACAGGCTTTCCTACTAACATAGAACGACCACAAACGACTGCTCGCTTTCCAGATAAGTCATCCAAGCCAATTGATTCCAACATTGTAATAATTCCTTTTGGTGTACAAGGAATAAAACCATCGCGGCCAGTAAAAATAGCACCTGCATTCATAGGATGCAATCCATCCACATCTTTTTTAGGATCGATGGCCATGATTGCTTTTTCACGAGACAATCCTTTTGGCAATGGCAATTGCACTAAGATTCCATCTACCCCATCATCATGGTTTAATTCTTCAATCTTAGCAATCAATTGTTCCATAGTTGTATCCGATTGCATACGAATGGTTTCATTATCCATTCCTACTTCATAACATGCATTAGCTTTTGATTTTACATAGCTTTGACTAGCAGGATCATCTCCAACTAAAATCACCGCCAACATTGGCACACGTTTTCCTGCTTTTTTTAATTCTTTTACTTTTTCAGAAAGATTTTCTTTTACTTTTTTTGATAATTCACTTCCCCAAATGATTTCCATATTAGATCTCCTTATCATCCAAACAAATGGTTACTGGCCCATCATTACATAAATCAATTTTCATATCGGCACCAAACACTCCCGTTTGTACATCCAATCCATATTTCCTTAACTCTTCATTGAACGCATCATACAATGGAATAGAGATATTCGGTTTGGCTGCATCTATAAAACTAGGACGGTTTCCTTTTTTACAATTAGCATAAAGCGTAAATTGTGAAATTGATAAAATGGCACCTTGTACATCTTGTACAGATAGATTCATTTTACCATTCTCATCTTCAAAGATTCGTAAATTTAGTATCTTTTTAACAACTTTTGAAATCGTTTGTTGTGTATCGTCTATTCCAAAACCTACCAACAAACATAAACCATGATTAATCTTAGAAACACATTTCCCATCTATGGTACATGAAGCGTGTTTTACGCGCTGAATTACTACTTTCATGCATCTTTCTCCAATAAACATACACAAAGCGCTGTAATACCCTCTTGACGCCCTACAAAGCCAAGTTTTTCTCCACGGGTTGCTTTAATACTAATTTGTGAGCAATCGCAATCCAAGGCTTTTGCTACATTGTTTCGCATTTGTTCAATATATGGAGCCATTTTAGGCTTTTCGGCTAAAATTGTGGCATCAATATTTCCTACATGATACTTATTCTTTTTCATCAAGTTAGCAATATGTTCCAACAAAATCAAAGAAGAGATTCCTTTATATTGAGGATCAGTATCCGGAAAATGATGTCCTAAATCTCCAAGGGCCAAAGCTCCCAGTATACTTTCTCCAATAGCATGTAATAAAACATCCGCATCACTATGTCCATCACATCCTAAGGTATGTGGGATTTTAACACCACCAATGATACAATCACGACCTTCTTTTAAAGGATGTATATCTATTGCTTGTCCAATTCGAATCATCAAATCACATTCTTTCCATATTTCTTTATTATTTTACCAATAAAAAAAGCTTGGTCAACACCAAGCTTTTAGTAACATTTTGTTTCTTATCCGTTTACTTGGTAGTAAATCGGAGCGGAAGCACCATATACGTTACTTCCTGCAACAACTGTTTGTCCGTTGTAGTTTCCGTGAACAGCTTGTCCATCACCGATGTATACAGCGATGTGAGCCATTCCACCACCACCATCAGCATAGTAAATTAAGTTACCAGCTTGTGGGTTGGTTTGAGCAACACCTGTAGTGTACGCGCTGATCATTTCAGCTGGCCACATTACAGAAGCGTTAACTCCGGCACCTTGTAATGCCATTGCAGCTACATCAGTACATTGGTAACCATTAGTTACTCCTACTAATCCTAATGCTGCGTTAGCAATTGTTTGGTTCAAAGAACTGTTAGTTGCTGTTGAGTCTACTGTAGCAGCTGGAGCTGCTTGTTCAACTACTGGTTGAGCTTCAGGTTGAGCTACTGGTTGTTCAAGCACTTCTGGCGCTTGTTCAACTGGTGCAACTGTGTTTTCTACATAAGTAGCTTCTTCTACTGGTGCGACTGGAGTTTCTACTACTGGAACTTCAACATTTGCGACTTGTTGAACTTCCGGTACAGCAACTTCTTGAGCTTCAGCTACATATACTGTAGTTTGAGGTACTTCAACTGCAGCGGCTGCAGCAGCTTCTGCTTCAGCGGCAGCTGCATCAATACGTGCATTTTCTTCCTCAATAGCTGCGATAGTTGATTCAGTAACTGTTGATTCAATATCATCTGCTACTGTTGCAGATACATTGGATACAGTTGCTTCTTGTGTTTTCTCTTTTTTAACTTCTCCATTTTTTTCGTCGAAGTAATAACTTTTCCCTTGGATTTCTTTCCATCCTTTTGCGACAGTTTTGTCACTATTTACATATTTGTCACCGTGCCAACCTGGCGCAGTTTCCTTTGCATAAATAGTTGCGACTACCGGAAAAGCTGAGGCTACACACAAGATTGCGGCAACTTTTTTACCGTTGTTCTCGACAAAATTCATATTAACCCCCCTATCGGTTTTCAATGTTACGTTGATACCTTAACACACAAAAATCATCATTTCAACCTTTTACCCCCCTTTTTTTCATGTGAAAATATGTGATGATTTCGTTTTTTGACACATAAAAAGCGGACTCAAAATTATATTAAGTCCGCAAATACACAAAATTATTTTGTTTTTTCGATAATGTCGATGAAACTGTCTTCTTTTAAACTTGCTCCACCAATTAAAGCACCATCGATGTCTTCTTGTGCCATGTATTCAACAACATTTTCAGGTTTTACACTTCCACCATATTGAATACGTACTTTGTCCGCTGCATCGTCTCCGACCATGTCTCTAACAACGTCACGAACTAATTTACAGCAGTTTTCTGCAATTTCAACAGAAGCACTTTTTCCTGTACCGATTGCCCAGATTGGTTCATATGCGATAACCATATCAGCAACAGCACTTGCAGCTAAATCTTTTAAAGATCCAGCTAATTGTTCGCGGATTACTTGTTCAGTTTCTCCTGCATCGTATTGAGCTTCTGTTTCTCCAATACAAAGAATTGGAGTGATTCCCGCTTGAATCAAACGGTGCGCTTTTTTGTTTACTGTTTCATCTGTGTCACCAAACATCTCACGACGTTCGCTGTGTCCAATAATACAGTATTTCAATCCTAATTCTTCTAACATAGGAACACTTACTTCCCCAGTAAATGCACCTGAATCTTCCCAGTGGCAGTTTTCAGCAGCAACGATTAAGTTGTTTGCCAAATCTTGGGCTGTTCTTAAATCAGTAAAAGGAACACCAACTCCGTAAACAGCGGCATCAGTTGCAGCAACAGCATCTACTTTTTCGAAGAATGCTTTTGTTTCTGCATTGTTTTTGTTCATTTTCCAGTTTCCAACAATAATTGGTTTTCTACTCATGTTATTCTCCTTATTTGTCACCAATAATGGCGATTCCAGGTAATGTTTTACCTTCCATGTATTCTAAAGAAGCTCCTCCACCTGTTGAAATGTGTGAGAATTTTTCTTTAAATCCTAATTTAATAGCAGCAGCAGCACTATCTCCACCACCGATTACAGTTGTTGCATCAGGCAATTCAGAGATTGCAGTACATACAGCCAATGTACCTTTGGCAAAGTTATCCATTTCGAATACACCCATTGGTCCATTCCAAACAACAGTTTTTGCACCTTCCAAAGTCTTTTTGAATAATTCAACAGATTCTGGTCCGATGTCCAATCCTTGCCATCCATCAGGGATTTCTCCTGATTTACAGATTTGTGTGTTGGCATCGTTGTCAAATGCATCTGCACAAACGTTGTCTACAGGTAAAACAATTTTGTCTCCACCTTTAGCCAATGTTTCTTTTGCTAATTCAATTTTGTCATCTTCGCATAAAGATTCACCAATAGATCCACCTTGTGCTTTCATGAAAGTATATGCCATACCTCCACCGATGATTACTTTGTCAGCTTTTTCTAACATGTTTCCGATAACAGCAATTTTATCAGATACTTTTGCTCCACCTATAATAGCTACAAATGGAGATTCAGGGTTATCAACAGCTTTTCCTAACATGTCTACTTCTTTTTCTACTAAGAATCCTAAAGCGTTGTCTTTTAAGTTAGAAGGGATTCCTACTGTAGATGCGTGAGCACGGTGAACAGAACCGAATGCATCTTCCACAAACATGTCACCTAAGCTAGCCCAGTATTTTCCTAATTCTTCGTCGTTTTTAGATTCTCCTGCTTCATAACGAGTGTTTTGAACAAGAACGATATCTCCATCATTTAAAGCAGCAACGGCTTCTTCTAATTCAGGACCACGAGTAACAGGGACAAATGTTACTTTTGTGTCTGGTAACAATTCAGCTAAGCGGTCAGCTACACATTGTAAATTATTTTTTGCTTTGTCCTCTTCTTTTTTCACTTTTCCTAAGTGAGAGAATAATACAATTTTTGCGTTGTTTTCAATCAAGTATTTGATTGTAGGTAAAGCAGCCTGAATACGGTTATCATTAGAGATTACTCCGTCCACTTGAGGAACGTTGAAATCACAACGTACTAAGACTCTTTTTCCAGCAACGTCAAGATCTTTAACAGTTCTTTTTGTCATGGTTTTTCCTCCTACTGTCTGTACTTTCCTATTATATCATTGCAAGTTTTGAATGACTAGATAAAGTGTTCACAACCACAAAAAAAGTTATAAACAAGAAATAGAACTATTAATGACATATATAATATATAGAATATGAATCATCTCAAAAAAAGAACAGCTTATTCCAGCTGTTCATCTTCTTACAATTCTTTTACTCCATATCAAATCAAAAATGCATAAAATTATGATGATTGCATCAATCAACCAATTGGTATTTGCCTTATGTTTTAGTATCCAAGAATACCCTATTATCTCGAATAACACAACGCAAGCCAATAGATTGTTGACAAATCTCAACCCCCTATAAAACTTCATAATTCCCCCTTAATTTATTCTCCCCTTTCGTTTTTAGTATTCATAAAATACCATAAGATTTTTGTTTTGTATATCCCTTTTTTTATTTATGATAATTTCTTTGATGAAGGATAGAAAACCCTCGATAAATTTGCTCCAACAATAGGACTCTTGTCATTAAATGTGTAAATGTCAAATCCGATAATTTCCATCGAAATTGCGCTCGGTTGACAAGCCTTTGATGAGGTCCGCAAGAACCCGCAATCACAAAGACAATATGTTTCCCTTGGCTTTGCCATTGATCTAATTTTTTTGAAAATTGAATCGAATCTAACATATCTCCATGCAAATCCAATAACACCACAAAATCATCGTCTTTGATTTGTTTTAAGACACGATCGGCTTCCAATTGCGTGATACGTTGGATTTCATTCTCTCTATCCATATGAAGTGTCGGTTCATCTTTAACTTCCACAATGCTCAACTTAGTAAAAGAAGAACAGCGTTTGCTGTACTCCTTTTCTAAACTCTTTAATGCACTGTCTTTGTTTTTTCCAATACAGATTATTTTAATCAAAATTGTGCCTCAGTTGGGAATTGTGAAGTTAATGCGATGACTTCTTCACGAATTTTTGCAGCGTAGTCTTCGTCATCTTTATCCAATACATCAACCATCCATTTTGTAACTTGTTCAAATTCTTCTTCTTTAAATCCACGGCTTGTCATAGCGGCAGCTCCAATACGAATTCCAGAAGTGATAAATGGACTTTCTTCATCAAATGGAATGGTGTTTTTATTACAAGTGATTCCTGCACAGTCTAATAAGTGTTCCGCGCGTTTTCCACTCATTCCACGACTCGCTTTTACATCCACCAATAGTAAGTGGTTGTCACTTCCACCACTGACTAAGCGATAACCTGCTTCTTTGAATCCTTTAACCATAACTTGAACATTTTTTAATACTTGTTCAATATAATCTTTAAATTCTGGTTGGCTTGCTTCATAGAAACAAACACCTTTTGCAGCAATAACGTGTTCTAATGGTCCTCCTTGCATTCCTGGGAATACAGCAGAGTTTAATTTCTTACCATATTCTTCTTTACAGAAAACCATTCCTCCACGTGGTCCACGTAACGTTTTATGTGTAGTTGTTGTTACAAAGTCTGCGTATGGAATTGGACTTGGGTGGTGTCCAGTTGCTACTAAACCAGCAATATGCGCCATATCAATCATTAATAAAGCTCCACATTTATCGGCAATTTCGCGATACCGTTTGAAATCAATAATACGTGGATATGCACTTGCCCCTGCTACGATTAATTTAGGTTTGACTTCCATAGCCATTTTTTCTAATTCATCGTAATCAATTAATTCCGTTTCTTTATTTACATTGTATTCCACAAAGTTGTATAACTTTCCAGAGAAGTTAGCTGGGGACCCATGTGTCAAATGACCACCAGATGTTAAGTTCATCCCCATAACTGTATCCCCTGGTTGTAATACAGTATTGTATACAGCCATATTGGCTTGCGCACCAGAGTGTGGTTGCACATTAGCAAATTCTGCTCCAAACAATTTACATGCACGATCAATGGCTAGTTGTTCCGCTTGGTCAACATGAACACATCCACCATAGTAACGTTTCCCAGGGTACCCTTCAGCATATTTGTTTGTTAAAACACTTCCTTGAGCTTGACGTACTTCTTTAGACACAAAGTTTTCACTGGCAATCAGTTCCACATTGTTTTTTTGTCTTTCTTCTTCTTTTTCAATAATTGAAAACATTTCGGTATCTCGCATATTCATTCTCCTCCAATGCCTATATTATACATAAAAAAACCCGAAAGGTTTTATGCAAAAACCTCTTTTTTAAATCTCTTATATATATAAGGAAGAAAAAAGAGGATTTCCAACCGAACCTTATCCTTTTATAGGCTCAATTCTCATATCCTCTTTTGTTATTTTAATTCGATTTCTTTAAAGGTGATTTATGAAGTATTTTATTCGGTATATCTCGTTTAACACATGAATATATCACTTTTGCCACAAAATCATTCAATCGTTTAGAAGGAATCTTACTTGCGTAATATTGAATTTTAAATAGTT
>CADBTK010000089.1 GCA_902797585.1 Erysipelothrix rhusiopathiae | reverse complement strand
TGTTCTGTTTCAGGTTGTACTTGTTCTTGCGGTTGCTCAACTGGTTGTTCAACTTCTGGTTGTTCTTGTTGTTCTTCTTCAACCGGTTCGATTAAATTCAATACAAGTCCTTGTGCTTCACATAATGCACAAATTTGTTCTTGCATTTCTAGTGTTTGTTGTTCGAATACTTCAACTGGAACATCCACACTATTTGTTTCTACATTTATATATGTTTCAATAAATTGTTCTGGTGTTTCAAATACAATTTCTTGAACAGGCATTTCTTCGATTGTTTCTTCTGCCAATACAGGAATAACATTCGTTCCCATCATGGTTGTCGAAACAACAACTCCTGTTAATGCATTCATAATTTTTTTGTTCATAGAATCACTCCTATCAGTATCTATCATACTAAAAATCATTTGAAAGGTCTACCTGGAATCTAGAAAAAAGACCATTTCTCAATGGTCTTATTTACTGAATTTTACAGGTTTTAATCCCCAAATTTCTTTTGCATATTGGTGAATTGTACGATCACTTGAGAAGTATGCAGATTTGGCGATGTTTACCAACATACTTTTTGCCCAAGCAGAACGATCTTGGTAACGTTGAGATACACGTTTATGTGCTTCATAGTAAGCCAAGAAGTCACCCAATACATAGTATTCATCATTTCTTGTCAACAAGTCAGTGTAAATCATGCTGAATGCATCTGGATTTTGGTCCCATGTTCCATCACGTAAAGATTCAACAACGTTACGGATGTCTTCATTTTCATTGTAGTATTTCCATGCACTGTATGAGTTATGCATTTTCAAGTAGTTAATGTCTTCAACGTGCAATCCAAAGATTTCTGCGTGTTTATCCCCTACTTGTTCCACAATTTCTACGTTAGCTCCATCCAAAGTTCCTAATGTTAAAGCTCCGTTCATCATGTACTTCATGTTTCCAGTACCACTTGCTTCCTTACCTGCTGTAGAGATTTGTTCACTCACATCGGCAGCATTCAATAAGATTTCAGCCAATGATACAGAGTAGTTTGGCAAGAAGACAACTTTTAAGTATTTATTAGTTTCAGGGTCGTTGTTAACTTTATTCGCAACCTTATTAATTAATTTAATAATTTCTTTTGCTAATTGATAACTTGGTGCTGCTTTTGCTGAGAAGAAGACTGTTCTTGGATAAATACGGTATGAAGAGTCTTTCTTCATCTTCAAATAAACATGCATTACTGAAAAGATATTCAATAATTGACGTTTATAAGCATGCAAACGTTTTGCTTGACAGTCAAAGATAGAATCAACATCAATATCGATATTCAAAGTATCTTTTACATATTTTGCCAAGATTTCTTTACGTTGACGTTTTACTTCCATGAAACGTTGTTGAACAATTGGATCCTCCACATGTTCCATTAAATCCGTTAATTTAGATGGATCTTTTTTGAAGTCTGGTCCAATGGTTTCTTCTAACAATTGAGTTAATTGTGGGTTGGAGTACAACAACCAACGACGGTGAGTAATTCCATTTGTTTTATTATTAAAGCGATCTGGGTAAAGCTTCACAAAATCTTTGAAGACATCATCCACTAAGATTTGAGAGTGAATTTGCGCTACCCCATTGACACTATGACTTCCCGCAATTGCTAAATTAGCCATATGTACTTGTCCTTCACGAATAATTTGTACATTTGGATAGATATCACTTAATCCTTTTTCTGCTACTTCGAATCCAAAACGACGGTCGATTTCTTCAATCAACATGTAGATACGAGGTAAGATTTTTTGTACCGTTTCTTTTGGCCATTTTTCTAATGCTTCTGCCATAACGGTGTGGTTTGTATACGCAACAGTTTTAGTAATGATTTCCCAAGCTTGATTCCATTGGTAATCATAGTCATCTAATAATACACGCAATAATTCAGGAATAACCAATACTGGGTGTGTATCGTTCAATTGGATTGCCACTTTGTCTGCTAAATTATCCAATGAAGGATAAGCACGTAAGTGTGTTTCTATAATTTGAGAAATTCCTGCAGAAACAAAGAAGTATTCTTGTTTCAAACGTAATTCTTTTCCTTCTGGAGTTGAATCATCTGGATATACATTGGCTGTTAATGCCAAAACATCATCCAAGTATTTTGTCATTTTTCCACTTGGAGCTGTTTCTTCATCCACTTCTGCATCCCATAAACGCAATGTGTTAGTTGTTTTTGTGTGGTAACCGATAATTGGTTCATCGTATGGTACAGCACGTACGACAAAGTTAGGTACGTGGTTGGTAACGAATTTTCCGTTTTCGTTCACGTATCCATCCACGTGTCCACCAAATTTAACTTTTACTTCGTGTTGTGGTTTCCATACTTCCCACACGTTTCCATAACGTAACCAACAATCTGGTGTTTCCTCTTGTTGGTCATTTACAATTTTTTGTTTAAATAAACCATAGCGGTAACGGATACAGTTTCCATGTCCTGCATAATCCAAAGAAGCCAATGAGTCCATGAAACACGCTGCTAGACGACCTAGTCCACCATTTCCTAATCCTGCATCGCTTTCGATTTCTTCTAATTCATTAATATTTACACCTAAGTCATTTAATCCATCTTTCACGACATCATAGACTCCTAAGTTCATTAGGTTGTTTGTTAATAAACGTCCCATTAAGAATTCCATAGAGAAGTAGTACAACTGTTTTGTTTGGTTTTTACGAATCGCATTTTTCGTATCACGCCAGTTGTTACTAGCAGCATCTTTAACCATGGTTCCCAATGTTAAATACTTTTCAATAGTTGTTGTGTCTTCAAAATCGTGACCAAACATGTCACTTGCTTTTGTTTTAAACGCATCAACAAATGCTTTTTTATTCTTAAATGCATCAGCCATAATCTTTTTCCTCCCGACAAAACTGCATTCAGTTTATCATAAACACTTTAAATATCAAGTAAATATTTTATGTGATTATGGCTAAATTCTAGCGAATTTCTACATGATATCTCCACTTGTATCCAACCCCACGAATCGTTTGGATATAAGAAAGGCTCTTTTCTTTATCACTGCCCACATTTAATTTCTTTCGCAATCGACTCATATGAACAGATAAAGTATTGTCTTGAATCGAGTGTACCCCATAGATTTCAATGCAATTACATAATATTTCTCTGGTGTATACTTGTCTGGGATTTTTCATTAATATTTCTACAATCAAACATTCGACTCCAGATAAAGGAATTTGAAAATCATCCTTACAAATACTATAGTTTTCTACATCCAAATATAAATCTTGTGAATAGTACTTTGGCTGACTTTGAATCATCCAAGGAAAAAGTGGCTGCATAGTCGATTGATAAATCGCTTGTGTTTCTTTAATGCGGGAAGAGTTAGGCTGTTGTTCTGATACAAATACATAAACGTCTTCACCTCCTACATTTTGTATCGTATATTCTCCTTCTTTAACACTTTCTTGTAATAACTCTCCTAACTCATCATCCACCTCATATAAAAACTTCATTCTTATTCCTCCTTTTCAGCCCTTAGTGTGAATGATGAATCTTACAAGAAAATGACTTCATAAAAAAAGATGGATTCTCTCTGCATTTATTCCATCCTTATTTGAGTGATTTAATACTTTCTTTCTATAATAAAAACACTAGTCGTTTTGACTAGTGTCTATAAAATGCTGTTATATTGTCTGATTTGAACAATCTCATTATCCTTAACAGTTACCACTGTAATATAGGCACAATCTTCTGTTTTCCAAAAGACCATGCTTTTATCCCCAGAGTCAATACAACGAATAATTCGATAGCTTCGACTTAATACTGGAATCTGATCTGCTTTTTGCGTATTCCCGTGTCCATCATGGTATACAAAGTCAAAACTAAACCAGTTTTTTGGTAGCGGTTGTCCCTCGTTGCAATATTCCACAAATCGTTGAGCCAAACCTCTTTGGCTAGAGTTGGTTTTCTCTTTTGGTTTCAACATAGAAAACAATTGATTGACCCCTTTATTTTTGGCAAAATCTTCCAAACTTTCAATTTGTTCTTGATATTGACGATAGCTTTCTAAAATTTCGGCAGGTGTATCTTCTTTGAAAGTCACCTGCCCATTTTTCTCTGTATAATATTCTTTGTGCCGTCGCCATTCGTAAGGACCATACGACTTAGTCATCTTCTTCCTCACTTTGTTCTGTAGCACTTGGGAATTTAAATACTTGTTCCCCTTCTTTAGTCACTAAGTATTTTCCTCTGGCAATGTATTCAATGTAATCTGGATCAGATAAATCTTTTTTCTTTTTCTCTAATTCAGATTTTTGTTCTTCTAATTCTTGAATACGTAATTTGGTTTCTTTAATATTATTGTTTAATTCCACCATGGTTTTAAGTTCCATGACACCTTCCCAAATTAGAAACGCAGAAAAACACGCCAAAGCAGTATAAAACAAAATATGAAATAAACCTTTTTTCTTTTGTGTCTTTCTTCTTTTTGCCATAAGTTCTCCCCTTGCCCATCTATTATAGCACTATTGCACTTTCATCGCCAATATCGCAATATCACTTGGATTAATTCCTGAAATACGACTGGCCTGTCCTAAAGTAGATGGACGAATTTGATCAAGTTTTTGCCGAGCCTCTAAAGATAAATTATCCATATTGGCATAATCTAAATCTGCCGGTAGCGATACCGATTCCATTTGTTGTAAGTGACGAGCATCTCGTTTTGCCTTTTCGATATACCCTTGGTATTTACAATCAATCTCAATCGATGTAGCAATTTCACCATCCACATGTTTCCCAGTGATTGGTTCCAATCCTTGAATAGTCACTTTTGGACGTTTTAATAATTCTAAAACTGAACACCCTCGTGTTAATGGATCAAAACCTAAAGTTTCTAAATAGGCATTAATCTCATCCCCAGGTTTAATACGCAATTGAGATAACTCTTCTTTCATTTCTTCAATTTGTTTCATCTTATCTTGGAATTGTTGATGACGTTTATCACTAACTGCCCCTACTTGATATCCTAATTCCAATAATCGTTGATCCGCATTATCATGACGCAACAACAATCGATATTCCGCTCTTGAAGTCAATAAACGATATGGTTCATTCGTCCCTTTTGTACATAAATCATCAATCATGACACCAATATAAGCTTGATCTCTTCTTAGTACAAATGGAGCTTTCCCATCTATTTTTAAACTTGCATTAATTCCAGCCATTAAACCTTGTCCGGCTGCTTCTTCATATCCACTGGTACCATTGACTTGTCCAGCTGTAAATAAGTTTTCTACAATCTTATTTTCCATATTTGGCTTCATCTGCAATGGGTCAATGGCATCATATTCAATCGCATACGCATATTTTTTAATGACACAGTTTTCTAGTCCTGGCAAAGAATGCACCATTTGTTCTTGGACTTCTTTTGGCATAGAAGAAGAGAACCCTTGAATATAAATGGTATCAAGCGATAAGGATTCTGGTTCTAAGAAAAGTTGATGTCTTTCTTTATCCGCAAAGCGCACCAATTTATCTTCTATACTTGGACAATATCTTGGTCCTACCCCTTTTACAAGTCCTGAATACATAGCAGAATCTTCAATATGTGCATTGATGATTTCATGCGTTTTAGGCGTTGTATAAATTAAATGACATACTTCTTGTTGTTCTGGTGATCGTACATCTTCTGGTAAAGTCGTATCACTAAAACGATAAAATTCGCTACTACCTGGTTGGACACTTCCTTTTGAAAAATCAATACTATCTTTTAACACTCTTGGTGGTGTTCCAGTTTTTAAACGGAAGGTCTTAATCCCTGCATCTCGTAAACTTTGCGAAAGTGAATCGTTAGTTTTTTGTTGATCAGGTCCACTTGGCGTAGATGTATGTCCTACTAATATTGCTCCTGACATATACGTCCCGCTTGTTAAAATAACCGCTTTAGAATAAATATCTTCTCCATCCGCTGTATGAATCCCTTTGGCAGCTTGGTTTTCTACAATTAATGAAACAACTTCTTTTTCTAATACATCCAAGTTTTCTGTATGAAGAAGAATCTCTTTCATCATCTTCTTATATTCTTCTTTGTCGCTTTGAACGCGCAAAGACCAAACGCCTGGGCCTTTGGTCGTATTTAACATTTTAAATTGTAAAGCCGTTTTATCCGCTACAATTGGCATCAATCCACCTAAAGCATCAATTTCACGAACAACGATTCCTTTCGCCGGTCCTCCAACACTTGGATTACATGGCATAGAACCCATCATATTGATATCCAATGTAACTAAAGCTGTCTTTTTATTCATACGAGCACAAGCCATTGCTGCTTCAATACCAGCATGCCCAGCTCCAATTACGATTACATCATACATATTATTGTGCCTTCTTTCTTCCAATTCGAATATGGAAAGCCGTTTGCGGAACTTTCAAAGCTACTGTAATCGCGATAAAGACAGCTAAACTAATCAATCCATTAGCACACATTTGGATAAAACAAATTAGTTTTCTTCCATCTACTCCTGATAATCCCAATTTAGACAACAAGAAACTTGTTACCCACAATCCTAGACATCCGATAATTACTTTGATTAAAATGATCAAACTACTTTTATATTCCACTTGATATTCTTTAGAAATTTTATAAAGACAAATTGCGATTAAATATCCATCAGATATTAACGCCGCTAAAACTGCTCCTGCAAATCCCAGAGTTGCTGTCAAAGGAACCATTAAAATCCCTTTTAAAATGACATTGATTACTAAGTTGCGTAACATTGTTTGTTTCAAACGAAGAGCCATCATCATATTGGTCACCATAGGCATAAAGGTTCCTGTAATAGCTTCGATTGTTAACCAACTTAATACCATCGAACTAGTTGCTAAATCATCTGTATAGAACAATGTATAGTTGATTGGATTGGCATATACAAACAAACAGAATGAAATTGGTAAACCAATATATAATACAACATTCAAACAATCCACCACATTCTTTCGAATCAATGGACGATCTTCTTCAATTAATGCACTGGTAATATGAGGAATAATAGCCGCAGTAAAACCAGGAGCTAACACCATTGGAATGGCTGTCATTTTTACCCCAACATAAGTAGTTGCCGAAATGATATTGTCGATAATTTCT
>CADBTK010000088.1 GCA_902797585.1 Erysipelothrix rhusiopathiae | reverse complement strand
ATATGAAACAAGTTAATTTTCATACGCATACATTTCGATGTCATCATGCCTCTGGCAAAGACGAGGAATATGTTAAACATGCCATTGATCAAGGATTTGAAGTTCTTGGATTTTCCGATCATGGTCCTTGGAAATATAAGACGGCTTATCATTCGTCAATGCGAATGGAAATCAAAGAGTTTGAAGGGTATAAGAAAAGTATTCTTTCATTGAAAGAAAAATATAAGAATCAAATTGACATTTATTTAGGATTGGAAGTTGAATACTTTCCACAATATATGGATTGGTTAGATATGTTTTGTAAAGAGGAACAGGTGGATTATATCCTCTTTGGAAATCACTATCATGAAACGGATGAATATAATCAATATTATTCATATGCAGGAAAAGAAACTTTTGATCAATATATTGAAGATTGCCTAGCTGGAATGAAAACAGGTTTGTATTCTTATTTAGCTCACCCAGAACTGATTATGATGAATGATGGGTTAGAGTGGGATAAACACGTAGATGAGCAATTTCATCGAATCTGCCAATGTGCGAAAGAATTAGATTTACCTCTTGAATACAACGCTGCAGGGATGATGGGGAATCGTTGGTTTGGCGAGAGTTATCCTCATCATAAGTTTTGGAAAATTGCAGGACAATATCACAACAAAGCACTAGTTGGAATGGATGCACACAGTCCTGAACAATTGTCGCAAAATATTTATTTAGAAGCGATGGATGCATTATCAAAATATGATGTTGAAATAATCGATACAATAAAAATGAATCAATTTAAGAAATAGGCTATATAGCCTTTTCTTTTGGGCTTTGAATAAGAAAAAGAGATTGACAAGAACAGACCTTTTCTATAATATGTAACTTGGCTACACTCTAGCCTTTTTGAGCCCCGGTAAAAGCTCAAATCAAGGAGGAAGACGAAATGCGTCAAACAACAATGGCTAAACCAGCCGAAGTAAAACGTACTTGGTACATTGTGGATGGAGAAGGACAAACGTTAGGTCGTTTGGCTACTGCATGTGCACACGTACTAAGAGGAAAACACAAACCTACATTTACACCAAACGTAGACTGTGGAGATTGTGTTGTCGTGATTAATGCGGACAAGGTCGTAATGACTGGAAACAAATTAAACACAGAAAAATACTACAACCACTCTGGATACTTTGGAGGTATGCGTGTGCGTACAGCTAAAGAAATGAAAGAAAAATATCCAGCAGAATGGGTTGAAAGAGCAATCAAAGGGATGTTGCCACACACTCGTTTAGGAGATGTACAACGTGGACATGTATATGTTTACGCTGGAAGTGAACACCCACATGCAGCTCAACAACCTGTTGAATTAAAGGTGAAAGGGTAAGGAGGAATAGAAAATGGCGACTAAAAAATCAAATAGTGTTCAATACCATGGTGTTGGACGTCGTAAAAAATCTGTTGCTCGTGTATTCTTACGCCCAGGAACAGGAAACATTGAAGTTAACGGAAAGACTTTGGAAGAATACCTTCCATTAGAAACTTTACGTATGGTTGTTAAGGCACCATTTGAAACTACAAACACAAACGATCAATTCGATGTATTGATCAACGTGCAAGGTGGTGGATACACTGGTCAAGCCGGAGCTATGCGTCATGGAATTACTCGTGCTTTGATGGAAGCGAGTGAAGACTACCGTCCTGCTTTAAAAGCGGCTGGATTCGTTACTCGTGACCCACGTGCTAAAGAACGTAAAAAATATGGTTTGAAAAAAGCGCGTCGTGCACCACAATTCTCAAAACGTTAATTATTACAGTATTTTTCAAGAAGCCTTCGGGCTTCTTTTTTTATTTAATAAATTCTTAATAATTTTAACTTGCATTAATTTATCGGGGGGGGGGGTAAGATATTAGGGTTAAGGAGCTTATCTATTATGAAACTAAGACAAATAGTATTCACATTATTGATGTTTTTGTTTGTTGGTGGTTTAAATATTGATATCTTGGCGGAAGAAGAAATGGGACAAACAGAGACTCCGACGGAACAACAAGAGCCGACTGTTGAACCAGAACAACCATCCGACATAGAAAATTTTGAAGACATTGAGCCTGAAGAAGAAGTTCAACCATATACAGGTTGGGATGAAACACAATCTATTTATTATGTTGATGACGTAGCAGTAGATGGGGTACAGAAAATTGATGAAGACTATTATTTATTTTCAGATTCTAGTTTGAATCAAAATTTTACTGGTTTTGTGCAAGATCAAATGGATGGAAACTGGTACTTTTTAGAAAATGGGAAATCAAATTGGAACTTCACTGGTTTAGGGAAGAATAGTTCTGATGGGAAAATGAGTTTTTCTAGAAATGGGATTTTAGATTTATCATTCACAGGTGT
>CADBTK010000087.1 GCA_902797585.1 Erysipelothrix rhusiopathiae | reverse complement strand
CCATTTGTAACAGAGTTAGACGATGAGACAGGCGAATGGATTCGTAAAAATGGTGGTGAATTTGGAGCGACAACAGGGCGACCTCGTCGTTGTGGTTGGCTTGACTTATTGGTAATTAAACATGCCAATATGATTAATGGTTTAACTGATATTGTTATCACGAAAGTGGATGTACTCTCTGGATTGGATTCCATTAAAGTATGTGTCGGATATGAAATTGATGGAAAAGAGTATAACTTTATTCCAAGTGATCAACGTCAAGTCGCAATCGCAAAACCTATTTATAAAGAGTTTAAGGGATGGCAAGAAGACATTTCTAAAATTTCGGATTACCAAGATCTTCCTCAAGCATGTAAAGATTATTTGCAATTTATTGAAGAGTTTACGGGTGTTCGAATCTCAATGGTTAGTGTAGGACCAGATCGAGTCAATAATATCTATATTCATCATTTATTTTAACCTTGCAAGTGCAAGGTTTTTTTATGTTGAAAGGGAAGTACAATCGTTGATTTTTTTTAATAGTTTGATTACACTATTATTAGGAAAACTTCAGGGACTGGTGAAATTCCGTACCGGCGGTATACCCCGCGAGCCGAAAGGCAGGAACCGGTTAGATTCCGGTGGCGACAGTAAAGTCTGGATGAAAGAAGATTTTTTTATTATTCTTTTTTACATCGCATATTGAGGTTTTTCGACGGAAAAACCTTTTTCTTTTGAAAAAGGATGAGGAGGAAAATATGTCAAGTCAAACAAACGTCGAAACAAAATCATTCAGTGTGCAGACAATTGTAAAAATCAGTTTATTGTCTGCAATCGCATTCTTATTAATGCTATTTGAAATTCCATTACCATTTGCTCCTGCATTTTATAAATTAGGGTTGGATGAAGTGGCTGTATTAATTGCAGCATTGGCAATGGGACCGGCAGCTGGGATTGCAGTAGAAGTGATGAAGATTGTTTTAAACTTAATCTTCCATGGAACTGTTACTGCTTTTGTAGGAGAGTTATCCAATTTGTTGGTTGGTTTATCTTTTATCCTTCCTGCCAGTATTTATTATCAAAAACATAAAACCAAACATGGTGCATTTATTGGAATGGCATTAGGAACAATTGGGATTATGATTGGGGGAGCTTTATGTAATTACTTTATTGCATTACCAGCCTATGAATACTTTATGAACTTTCCAATGCAAGCAATTGTTGGAATGGGAGCAGAAATCTTACCTTTGGTTCATGATAAATTGACTTTTATATTATTTATGACTGTTCCATTCAATTTATTTAAAGGATTGGTTACAAGTGGAATTGTGGCACTAATCTATAAACGAATCTCGCCAATCTTACATCAATAGAACTTCAGTTGAAGTTCTATTTTTTTATTGTCTATAATGAGAGTGGGTGATAAAGATGAATAAAAAATATTTTTTCTTTGATATTGATGGAACTTTAACGGATCGTAGTAATAATCAAATCGTTCCCTCTGCTTTGGAAGCACTCCGCCTTTTAAAACAAAATGGACACTTTGTTGCGATTGCTACAGGTCGCGCTCATTATAAAGCTCGAGGTTTTATGGAAAGTGTCGATATCCATGACATGGTTTGTAGTGGAGGCGCTGGGTTGGTAATCGATGATGTACTTGTACAGAATAAAGCTTTGGACTTAGAACAAGCCAAAGCCATTGCCAAACAAGCAGATCAACTAGGGTATGGAATACTATTCATGTTGGATGACTCAATCAATGTTTATATGAAAGATAATCGTTTTATAGATCAAGTGGGACAACGTCAAGAACCGACAGAATATATATTGGATCCTAGTCTTGATATTGATTCATTAGAGAGTATTTTAAAAATGTATATTTCTATTCCTAGAGAAAAAGAAGAAGCGTTGACATTAAAAGATACGTTAGGGAATTTGCGTTTTGTAGAAGAGTATTTGATGTTTCAATATGATGAAAAACATCAAGGAATACTTGATATGATGAAACATGTGCAAGGACAATTAAAAGATGTTGTCGTATTTGGGGATGACACCAATGATTTAGTGATGTTTGACAAACAGTGGACAAGTATTGCGATGGGCAATGCGTGCCAGAAATTAAAAGAAAAAGCAGACATTGTTGCAGATACAAATGTGAATGATGGAATCTATAAAGTTTGTAAAGAGAAAGGATGGATTTAGACAATAAAAAAGTTTAGTCCAAATTGAGCCTTTTTTAAGGGAATTTTACGTTTATATATAATAACCCTATATAAGAAATACCATGAGTAATTTTAGTGGATTCTTATTAGGAAAGATAGGTGAGAACCATCAAGTTAAAACGTATACGCGATTTAAGAGAGGATCACGATTTAACGCAAGCTCAAGTGGCGTATATTCTAAGTGTTACACAACGTACCTATTCGCGTTATGAAAATGATGATCGTTCCATACCTTTGGAACAACTAATTAAACTTGCGGATTATTATGGTACTAGCGTTGATTATCTTTTAGATCGAACAAACAAAAAAGAACCGTATTAATTTTTAAAGGAGGACATCTAGTCCTCCTTTTCTCTTTGTTTCAAAGTATACATCGCTATTCCGCCAGCAACTCCTACATTTAAACTTTCGAAATCTTCCATTTCAATAATGATGGATGTGTCGCAACAATCAATGACTTCTTTTCTAATTCCATTTCCTTCATTTCCAACTACCACTACATATGGTGTTGTTGGTTGTACCTGGGATAAAGAAATAGAACTGGAATCTAGGTTTGTTGCATAACATACCATTCCTCTTTCTTTTAATAAAGATAGTTCTTCTTTTAAATCACAACTATTTATTTGAACATGAAAGATGGCTCCTTGGGTCGATTGTATGACTTTCGGGTTATAAATGTCTACACAATCCCAAGAGCAAAGTATTTGATTGAATCCAAAACTATGAGCAGTACGAATAAGTGTTCCCATATTACCTGGATCTTGGATACAATCCATGGCTAGAATTCGCTTAGATTGGTTAGTGATTGTTGGATAATCACAAACACCAATGATTTGCGCATCGGAGTTTTGGCTGGATAATTTATTAAGGACTTCTTGTGTACAATAATGAAGTTGTACATCTGTATCAAAAGTTAATCCTTCTAACAAAAAGACTTTCTTTAGACAATTGGCTTTTTTTGCTTCTTCTAACATATGCCAACCTTGGATTAAAAAACTGTGTTGGATATCACGTTCTTTTTTGCGTAGAAGCTTTGATGTCTGTTTAATCATTTGGTTTTGACGAGATGTTATAATTGGTTCCATGGTGTCATTTTATCACGCTTTTATAAGGTTGAAAGTTTTTTTCTATCATTGTATAATTCCTTTACATCATTGAAGAGACATAGTAATTGTGAGAACCCCGCTTAAGAGAACAAACTCATCGGCTGAAAGGTTTGTGCGCATCGGTCACAATGAATTCACCTCGGAGTAAGAGTTAAAACCTCTTCCGTATCATACGGTTATCATGAATGAATTAAGTGCGTAAAAGACGAAGTAGGATGGTACCGCGAGAAATCGTTCCTACAGCGTCTTTTTTATTTTTTAAAGGAGAATGGTGATGAAAATATTTGATGAAATGCAACAAGAAGTGTTGAACAAAATGGAGCAAGTCAAAGATTTATCTGGTCTAAATGATTTGCGTGTTCACTATCTTGGGAAGAAAGGTCCTATTCAAGCTTTGATGAAAGATATGAAAGATCTTCCAAAAGAACAAAAGCCTGAGTTTGGAAAGAAAGTCAATGAATTGAAACAAGAAGTTTCAAAAATGATTGAAGAGAAAAAAGAACAATTAGCGGTTTTAGAAATGAATGCCAAAATCGAAAAAGAAAAGATTGATATTACACTTCCAGGTCGTAGCCCTGAAATTGGAAATATCCATCCTTTGAATTTAGTTTGGCAAGAATTAGAAGACTTGTTTATTGGATTAGGGTACCAAGTTATTGAAGGGGACGATATAGTTGATGATGAATATTGTTTCGAAAGAGCCAATATTCCAAAAGACCATCCTGCCCGAGATATGCAAGATTCTTTATACATTGATGAAAATCGTTTGTTGAGAACACATACGACGGCAATTCAAATGAAAGTTTTGGAAGAAAGTGCACCCAACTTACCAATCAAAGTAGTATGTCCAGGAAAGGTGTATCGTCGTGATGACGATGATGCAACTCATTCTCATCAATTTACACAAATGGAAGGTTTGGTCATTGGGCAACACGTTACCTTATCTGATTTAAAAGGAACACTAGAATTCTTGGCACGTAAAATGTTTGGACAAGAGCGCCAAATTCGTTTCCGTCCAAGCTATTTCCCATTCACTGAACCAAGTGTTGAAGTGGATGTTAGTTGTCACATTTGTGGAGGGAAAGGATGTCCTACTTGTAAGGGTACGGGATGGATTGAAATCCTAGGAGCCGGAGAAGTACATCCAAATGTATTAAAAATGGCAGGGTATGATCCAGAAACTTGTTGTGGATTTGCCTTCGGAGTTGGAGTTGAACGTATTGCGATGTTGAAATATGGTATTGATGACATTCGTCATTTCTATACCAACGATAAACGTTTCAGCAATATGTTTAAACGATTTGATTAGAGAGGAGAACAAACAATGTTGATATCAAAAAAATGGTTATCTCAATATATGGATGTTTCCGATCTAAGTATTGAAGAAATTGCCAAAAGAATTACAGATGCCGGATTCGAAGTAGAAGCTATCGAATACATGGCACAAGGAACAAATTTAATAATTGGACAAGTAGAAACTTGTCAAGATCATCCGGATAGCGATCATTTGCATGTCACTACAGTCAATATTGGAGATGAAGTCTTGGATATTGTTTGTGGAGCACCAAATGTTGCGGCAGGACAAAAAGTGATTGTGGCCCAAGTTGGAGCCAAATTACCAGATGGCGAAATTAAAGCGGGACAAATTCGTGGACAAGTAAGTAACGGAATGATTTGTTCATTATTAGAACTAGGTGTAGATCCGCATGCATTAAGCGATCAACAAAAAGAAGGAATTGAAGTATTGCCAAGTGATGCGCCAATCGGTGAAACCAAAGTTTTGGAATACTTGGGGCTTGATGATGAGATTATGGATATTGGATTGACGCCAAATCGTAATGATTGTATGGCAGCTTTTAATATGGCATTAGAAGTTGGATCTGTTTTAGATAGAGAAGTAACTTTGCCAAATTATCAAGGAAAAGCTGATGGTGGATCCAGTACACAATTAAAAGTATCGAGTGAAACAGAAGGATGTCCATCTTTCTTAGGGAAAGTCATTGGTCATATCACAATTAAAGAAAGTCCTAAATGGATGAAAGAATTATTGGCTGCTAGTGGAATTCACAGCATTAATAATGTGGTAGATATTTCCAACTTAGTTATGTTAGAAACAGGACAACCAATGCACTTCTATCATAAAGATGCTATTGTAGGACAAGAAATTACTGTTAAAGATGGATTTGATCAAGACTATGTAGCTTTAGATGGAGAAACATATCATTTACAACCAGAAGATATTGTGATTACCAACCAAGGGAAACCGATTGGAATTGCCGGTATTATGGGTGGAGATGATTCGAAAATTTTAGATACTACTCAATCTTTAATTATTGAGTGTGCAATGTTTGATCATGTACGAATTCGTAATACAGCACGTCGTTTATCTTTGTCTACGGAATCCAGTGTACGTTATCAAAAAGGAATTGAACCTTTGGCTAGTCAAAAAGCATTGGATCGTGCTGTTCAATTGTTGATTGAATATGCAGATGCTAGTGAGATTGAAGAAACAGTTGTTTATGGAAACAATGGATATCAAGAAAAACAATTGACTTGTACACTAGAAGAAATTAATTACCGTTTAGGAACAGATTTTACACAAGAAGAAGTAATGAATGTTTTTAAACGTCTACATTTCCAACCGACTTACAGCGATGGTGTATATACCGTTCATATTCCTTCTCATCGTACCGATATTGAGGGAATGGCAGATTTAAGTGAAGAAGTCATTCGTTTAATTGGATTTGACCGTTTGCCTAGTACGCTTCCATTAATGGAAATGACAGAAGGGAAACTAACACCAAAACAACAATTGAAACGTTTGGTTCGTAATCACTTTGCCCAACAAGGATTACAAGACAGTATTACTTATACATTGATTAGTACAGAGAAAAAAGACAACGCAATTTTTAGTATTGGAGATGCGGTAGAATTATCCATTCCAATTAGTGAAGAACGTCGTTGGATTCGTTCTAGCATCTTACCAAGTTTATTGGATGTTGTGGCATATAACCATGCTCGTTCAATGAAAGACGTTAATGTATTTGAAATTAGTGATGTAGCTAGTCAAGAAAAAACTGGAACTCACATTGCCTTTGCCTTGAGTGGAAATCTTCAACAAACTCGTTGGGCAAAATATGTAGTGCCTTCTGATTACTACACGGCTAAAGGATTAATTGAAAGTTTATTGGATCGTATGGGGATTGCTCAAGCGCGTATCAATTATCAAGAGAATACAATGGATACTACACACTTCCATCCATACCGTAGTGCACAAATTATGGTAGGAAAAGATTGTGTTGGAATTTTTGGTGAAATTCATCCAGCATATGGGGCACAAACAGATTGTAAAAAAGTTGTGATGGCAGAACTTGATTTTGATATGTTGTTGGATATGAAAAAATCAAAAGTGAAATTTAGCCCGATTTCTAAATATCAAAGTGTAAACCGTGACTTATCTTTTGTTGTAAAAGAACAAGTCAATGCACAAACGTTGGTACAAGTGATTCAAAAACAAGGAAAAGTTGGAAAAGAAAACATTATTCGTCATGTTGAAGTCTTTGATGTATATCAAGGAGCGCCGCTATTACCAAATGAAAAATCAGTGGCAGTATCAATTCTATTCCAATCGGATGTGGATACATTAAAAGATCAACAATTAAATGAAGTATTCCAACGAGTTGTTGAAGCGCTTGAAAACCAATGTCAAGCATCCATCCGTAAATAGACTAAGATAAAGAGTTTAAAAAAGATTAAAAGTTGGACCAAATAAAAAGGTCCGACTTTTTTTGAACTCACTACCGTTTTCTCTATCTTTTTTTGTGCTAGAATAAGGATATGAAATCCTTATATACAAAAGAAGAACTACAAGAAGAATTGAAAGCGATGGGATTAAAAAAGGGGATGCGTGTATGTTTGCAGGTCAGCCCTTCTTTAGCTGAACATATTATTGGTGGCTATCAGTCGGTACTATCGGCGGTTATGAATGTCGTCACAAAAAAAGGATGTGTCATTGTACCGACTTTTGATTTTTCTAACTTGGATCCTTCTTGTCAAATAGATATCCCTTTGGAACAATGGGAAACAGTACGCAATCATATGCCTGGATATCATCCTCGATTATCAGGATGTGACCAACTTGGAAATCAATTTCTGAAAAATGAAGGGGTAGAGCGTTCCACTCATCCAGTATATAGTTTTGCCTATTGGGGAACATATCGTTTGGCGTGGTTAGAATCTCGTTCCGATTACCCAATTACATTTGAAACATCTTTAGTGCCTTTAAATCGAAAAGATTCTTGTAACTTATTATTGGGAGTAAAGACAGAAGATGCTTTATTATTACCAGCGATTGCTCAAGTAATTGGATTGGGTCAAATATATGTACAAAAAGCGAAGATCAATAATCCTCGACGTTCTTCCTTTAAAAAATATCTCAACATACGTTTATCGAAAGAACAAAAAGAAGAATGTTTAGAGCGTTGTAAGATAAAAGAAAAAGACTGGAATCATCAGTCTTTCAAAATGTTATCTACAGATATTAAATCCGATAAGATTAAAGATATATCTTCCAATGTTTCTTTAATGGAATTATCGAATCGATGAGTAATAGGTGAATCGATATCTAAGATGGCTACTAATTGGTCATCTTTTTTTAATGGAATGACTATTTCGCTTTGGCTGGCTGCATCGCATGCGATATGCCCGGGAAATTGATGGACATCATCTACGACAATTGTTTCCTTTTTTTGTGCACATGTTCCAACAACACCCAATCCATATTGAATACGTGTACAGGCAATCTTTCCTTGAAAAGGTCCAAGAAGACATTCTTGTTTTTGGTCATTGCATAAATAGAATCCAACCCAATTGACATCACCCATTTCATGATAGAGTAGAGCAAGGATATTCGATATATTTGAAATAGCTGGTAAGCTTGAATCATTTAAAGCTTCACATTGTTGATAGAGTATACTTTTCATGGCTAAATTGTACCATATATCAATATTTAAAATCCTTATGAAAATAGCGATTATTTTGGCATAATTAGTCATCAATTTGGAAATCTTAAATTTTTTTAAAAAAAGTGTTGACCACATGAGAATGATTTGATATATTAAATGAGCGCTTGTTGAGAGCGCAAGACATTGGTCTTTGAAAACT
>CADBTK010000086.1 GCA_902797585.1 Erysipelothrix rhusiopathiae | reverse complement strand
TCTAGTTCTTCATCCGGTACCAATGTATTCATCAAATAACGGTGCAATCCTTCTGGCGGATATTGGGTTAATTGTCCATTAACCGCTAAAGAAATAGCTCCTGTTTCTTCACTAACAATGATGGTGATTGAATCTGTAATCTCACTAATCCCAACTGCTGCACGATGTCTTGCTCCATATTTACTCGGCAAATCGCGCGTTGTTGGTGGAAAATAAGCAGCAGCACATGCAATTTTATTCCCTTGGATAATCACAGCTCCATCATGCATAGGCGTACCATATTGAAAAATAGTTCCTAATAACTCTTTGGAAACAACTGAATCCATTTGAATCCCTGTATCAATATAATCTGTTAATTGTTGAACTCGTTGAATTGTGATTAATGCTCCTGTCTTTGTTTTTGACATATCTGTAACAGCATCAACAATTTCATTAATCATATGAATTCTTTCTGCTCGTGTTAATCCTAAGGCAGAGGAAAAGGTGGAGGTTTTACCAATTCGTTCCAACATTCCACGAATTTCAGGTTGGAATACGATAATCACAGCTAAAACTCCCCACTGTAAGAAAATATCCATTATGTAGCTAAACGCATTTAATCCTAACCATACAGATAAACCTTTAATAAAGATAATCACTAAGATACCTTTTAAGATTTGTACCGTACGAGCATTACTGCGTAATAACTTCAATAAAATGTAAATCAAAGCCCAAACGACCAATATGTCTGTGACCAGACGTACGATCATAAGGACTTGTGAAAGATCAATATTCAATTGCCTGCCTCCTAAATAGTTTATTCGCAGTCTTCAATATATTGTTTTACTGAAAAGTAAGTCTTTTCAAAGTCATTTGCCATATCACTTGGTGCATTAAACATAACCCCACCATTTGATCCATAGCGAATCAATGGCAAATCATTATAAGAATCTCCAATTGTATATACATCATCGATATCAATATTTTCATATTCTTTAATGAATTCAACACCTGTTGCTTTGGAAACATCTTTGGCAACAATATCCACTGCATATCCATTTGGATACGCTTTTACAGTAGAAGAAAAATAGTTATTCATTTCGTCTGCAAAAGCCAATGCTTCATCTTGTGTAGCTAAAGACACAACCACTTGTGTGTAATGAGGTAAGTCTAATACTTCCTCTTCTTTCATATTCGGTTCCATTCCTGCAAAAACAGAGTCACGTAAGTCTGGAGAAATCACTAAACGATGTGATCCAGTTTCTTCATTTACTAATACAGAAGCTACCCCTTCTGTTTCCTTCGCAATATAGACAATGTCCATTCCTGTAATGCTATCTAGATGCACAGCTTGCATCAATTCACCTTTCGAATTAAAGACAATTGATCCACATCCACAAACCACATAATCGGCTTCGATTCCGTGGATTTTCATTTGTTCTTCAATAGCTTGACGAGAACGTCCAGTCACCAAAACAAAAAGATTTCCTTGTTCACGCCATTCTTTAATCGCTTGTAGGTCTTCTTCCATAACAGTTTGGTTAAAACACAAAGTTCTATCAAAATCAGATGCTAGAAGTTTCATACGAATTCTCTCCTTTATAGTTGTATTTTCTTGTCTCTATTCTATCACATAATTCAAAAGAAAAGCAGACCTTTTAGTCTGCTACTTTCTATTATTCAATTGTAATTAAATGATTTTTCTCATCTTTTTTCTAAACAATTAACTTCGTCACTCCTTCATTATATCGACATTGAAATTGTTCAGAATAATTGACGACCTCTTAATAATATACTTAGATGTTTTCTCTTGTGAATCCAGTTCACAGGTTTGTCACCAACCTTTTTAGACATCCTTTCTTTTATCAAGCTCCATAGAATGTTTTTTCCAGATTATTTCTGGCTTATCTTTTGGAGTCTTCTCTCCATAGTTTTGGATTCGTTAGATCCAAACTTTCGGGATCTAACTATAGATCTCTTGTCATCTTCCCACCGCTCTCTTTAGCTAGAATTCTACGATTCTTTTGTTAGTTCCATTATATACAAAGAACACTTCACATCGATCAAAGTGTCCTTTTTGGTTATGTATTTGGCATAGTTTGTTTTCTTTTGGCCATAATCTTACGTCTTTGACTACGAGACATAGGAATCATAGTCCCATCTTCTAGTTCAACCGCATCCGTATGCCAGGCATGAATATGTTTATTATTGACTAAATAAGACACATGAACACGGCTAAATCCATAAGGTTCAAATTGTTTTTCCATATCCGACATATTAATTCGTTTATGAAATTCTCCCTTTTTGGTATGGAAATAGACCATCTTATTCATTTTTTCTAAATAATAAATCTCTTCATATGGAAGATTTACATCAATTCCATCATAGATAAGCGAATAAACATCGTCAGCTTGTCGACATTGTTCCGATATAATCGCTTTAATTTGTTCAAAATCCGAAACTAAATTTTCTTTGGATATGTATAAAACACGATTTCTTCGATCATTGTTTTGTACTTTCTTAACATCTTGACAAGTAAAAATAAAAAGAGCATTTGGATTGTCATGAATAAAAACACTTTCAAATCGTGGCGTTTTAAACATTTCATCAAACACAAAGAGTTGATACACTTCTTCTTTCATTGCTTTTGCTAAATCACTAGCACGAGAAAAATGACGAAACATCCATTCAGTATCCGCAAAAATTTTCGATAAGCGAAACGCCAATTCTTTCGTTTCTTTTTCATATTCTAAAAAAGCTACGCGTATCATAATCTCATTATAAAAAAAAGATTGAGAATTCTCAATCTTCTACTTCTTCACGCCATAACTTCGCTCCCAATTGAGCTAGTTTTCCATCTAAGTTATCATAACCTCGATCAATGTGGTAAACATCATGGATTTCCGTAACACCTTCTGCCATTAATGCAGCTACTACTAATGCCGCTCCACATCGTAAATCTGTGGCACGTACTTTTGATCCATATAATTTTGTTTTACCACGTATGAAACAACTAGGGATGCGAACACCGATATCTGCTCCCATGCGATTTAATTCATCACAATGTTTAAAACGCTCGGAATAAATCGTTTCCGTTACTGTGGATTGTCCATTAGCTTGTGTCAACAACACAGAAAATGGTTGTTGAACATCGGTGGCAAATCCTGGATATGGTTTTGTTAAGATTTCGGTAGCTTTTAATTCTGGTTTACGACCTGTGATATGCACAAAGTCAGTTCCCACTTCCATTTGAATTCCAATTTCCTTTAATTTCATTAAAATCGCATCCAAGTGTTGAGGAATAATATTCTCTACTACCATGTCATTTGCCATTGCTGCTGCCATGATAATATATGTGGCTGCTTCAATTCGGTCTGGAATAATTTCGTGGTAACAACCGGATAAGTTATCTACTCCATCAATGACCAATGTACTTGTTCCCATACCATGAATACGAGCACCCATTTTATTTAATAAAGTCGCAATATCGATAATTTCTGGTTCACGAGCCGCATTTTCAATAATTGTACGACCTTGGGCATAGACTGCTGCCATCATGATATTAATAGTAGCTCCCACACTAGAAGTGTCTAAGAAAATGTTAGTTCCTACTAGTTTTGGCGCATCCAATATATAACATCCATTATCGTATTGAATATCAGCACCTAAGGCTTCAAATCCTTTTAAATGTAAATCAATTGGACGAGGTCCTAGATAACATCCTCCAGGCATACGAATTTCTGCATGTCCAAATTTCCCTAATAAAGCTCCCATGAAATAGTAACTAGCGCGTAATTTTGTTACGGCACCAGATACCATAGGTGTATTTTGCAT
>CADBTK010000085.1 GCA_902797585.1 Erysipelothrix rhusiopathiae | reverse complement strand
GTTAATAACTTTCCTGTTTTATATAAATCAATGGTTTCAATATCTTCTAATGATAATTCTTCTTGCATTTCAGCAGCCATATCCAACTCTTGGCCATAAATCATTCCATCCACTCCAGCATATTGACTGGTATAACGGATCATTTCTACAATGGTTACTTGGTTGGTTTGGCTATCACAAATAATATCGAAAGCTTTTGTTAGTAAACCATCCCCTGCTAGAATAGCAGTCGCTTCATCGTATTCAATATGACAAGTAGGTTTCCCTCTTCGCATTTGATCATCATCCATAGCAGGCAAATCATCATGAATTAAAGAATAAGTATGAATCATCTCCAATGCACAAGCGGCAGGAAATCCTACGCGAGGATCCATACCATATCCTTTTAATGCATCAAATAACAATTGAGGACGAACACGTTTTCCCCCATTCATAAGAGAATAATGCATCGCATCTTTTGTGATACCTGAAATGCTATTGATAACACATTGTTCTAAATATTTTTCAAACTCATCACGCAACGTCATTATTTGACTCCTGTTGTTTCATTAATTCATTGACTTTATTTTCGAATTCATTTAATTGTTTTTCACATTGACTAGAAAGTTTTGTTCCTTCTACAAATAGTTCCATTGCTTTTTCTAGTTCTAAGTCTTCTTTATTTAATTCCGTTACGATTTCATCCAAGCGTTTCATCGCTTCATGAAATTTTAGGTTGTTTTGATCACTCATGGTCTTTCTCCTTTTTAATTACTTTGGAAGTAATGATTCCATCCTTTACACGTGTTTCTATTGTGGCATCCACTTGAATTTGATCGATAGAAGAAATCATCTTGCCACCACTGCGTGTAACAGTATATCCACGTAATAATGTTTTTAATGGTGAATAAGCATCCAATAATTGCATCTTATTCATCAATTGATCGTTTTGAATCTTTCGATATTGATCAAAGGATTGAAATAAGTGTTTATTTGTAAGCTGGTACTTAATTGAATTAGTATCCAATACTTGTTTCAACAATAAAGTTAATTGTTTATTAATCGATATTAGTGAATTTTTTTGATCAATGATTTTATGTTTTCTTTCTTCCATTTGCGTTTCAATGGAATCTAGTTTCAATCGCTTGCTCATTACCCATGCCATTGGTTCTTGTAAGTAAGGGTGAGACTGATATTTATCCAATTGTTGACTTGCGCGTTCAATTTGATGATCCATCATAGATTTCATCAATTTTTGGTACGTATGGATCTTTTCTTTTTGTTCATATTGATCTAAAGAAACCCATTGTGCTGCAGCTGTAGGCGTTACGGCTCTATGATCAGCTACTAAATCCGATAATGTAGTATCGGTTTCATGTCCTACCCCACTGACAATATATGTTTGGCAATCATAGATAGTATGAACCAATTGTTCGTCGCTAAAACAAAATAAGTCTTCAAAACTTCCTCCTCCACGAACTAATAAAATCGCATCGTGATTGTTTTGATCGGCTATTTTTAATTGTTCAATAATGGAAGCAGGTGCATTGTTTCCTTGCACTAAAGAAGGATACAATTGAATCTTCATCATAGGCCAACGATGATGCAATGTCTTTAATACATCTTGAATGGCGGCTCCTTCTTTGGCAGTAATAATTCCAATATCACCAATAACATCTGGTTTTGGTTTTTTATGATTTTGGTCAAAATAACCACCTTGAACTAAACGTTTCTTTCTTGCTTCAAATTCTAGATATAATTGCCCTAACCCTTCCGGTCGAATGGTTTTGACAATCAATTGAAGATCTCCACGTTCTACATACAGTTCAACTCTACCTTGAATCGCTACCTTATCTCCTTCATTGACATCCAATTGTAATGCTTTTACGCTACTGGAAAACATAACACAACGAATAGAAGCTGTATAAAAAAAAAAAAAAAAATAGTATTGTCCATTTCGATGTTTGGTTAAATTAGAAATCTCTCCATGAACCCAAACTTTATCCATTTTGACCGTGGAGTGTAATATATCTCTGATTCGAGTAATTAAACGTCCGACTGTTACATCGTATGTTTCTTTCATAGGTTATCCAAAACTCCATTAATCATTTTATAGGAATCATCATCACAATATTTTTTTGCTAGTGTAATGGCTTCATTAATCACAACTTTTTTAGGTGTTCCATTTCCTAAAATTTCTTGAGCTGACATTAATAAAATGGCTTGTTCTATAACACTTAATCGATTAAATTCCCAATCATCTCTTAAATATTGACTCAATTTTTGAATATAGTTATATTCACGCTCTACAGTTCCGATGGTAATGCTGTAAAGATATCCATCAATCTCATTAGCGCCATCCATACATTCAAATACACATTTACGAATGTCTTTATTCAACAATAAATGTTGATACAAACTATTTAATGCGATTTCACGCATTTCATGTCGGTTTAATTGTTTTGTTTCTTTATTCATAATCATCTTCCTTATATGGGACACGAGCACTCGGTACTTTTTTACTTGCTGGAGCTAAATGCACATCTTGATCATCAAAGAAAATATTTGCTCCAAATGATTCTAAGATATCTGCTTTCTTAGCACCTTGTAAAAAGAATACTTCATCCACAATAATGTCCCAATTCTTTAATGTTTTAATTACACGTACACCTGTATCACGATCACGAGCTGTGACAATAGCTGTACGCAATAAATTGTGGTCTTTGGCATTCTTTTGTAAGTTGGATAAACTAAATAAGAATTTAGCCATCGGCCCTTCTTTTAATTGTATTTCACGATTCTTAATTTCATTTTCTACAAAGGCATCCAATCCTTTGCTTTGATAAATCTCTTCACTTTCTTTAGAAAAGAGAACAGCATCGGCATCAAAGGCAATGCGAATTTGCCCATCCGGATTATTAGTATATTCATTTTTATTGGTATAAATTAATCCAGCAGGAAAGCCCTTTTGTATGGCTTGATTCACATCTACTTCATGACATGATAGAAATAAATCCACACCAAAGGGTTTTAAATATTTAGTAATTGGTTCTCCCCCACTTAATGCCATTCGTTTTATATCAAGCTTGTAATGTTCTAATGAATGAATAATTTGTAAAGAAGTTTCAGCTGAATTACGTGACATTAAAATCACTTCCACTAGTTTCTTTCCACATTTCTCATTCAGATCCAATAAATTCTTAACCAAGGAAAATCCAGACCCTGGTTGAAGAATTTGATTTTCATTTTGAAATTGATATTCACGATAGGCATCCAATCCTTGGGTTTCAAATACTTCATTTGCTTTTTCTAAATCAAATAAAGCACGAGAAGATATTCCAATGACTAAATAATCATCAAAACTAACTGCCATAGATTCTCCTTTCATTTTAAAAAAAGGAAATTCAAAAGAATTCCCTTAGAAGTTAAATCCGACAACTTGGATTTCAATAGACTCTGGTTTAAAGTCTGTCATATAAGAAATGCTTTCAAAGATCTTGTTTTGCAAATTTGAACATACGTCTGATACATTTGCGTTGTAATTTACTTTGACCGGAATGGTCATTTTTAATTCGTTATTCTCAATAGATGTGACAATCCCTGTCTTAAATGGTCGTCTTGCACTTTCAACCAATTTAACATCCTTTTCTTCTTGAATTGTATTCAATGCAATACTTGAGAATACGCTTTGATTCAATTTTACTAACCCCATTGGGTTCTCAGGTTTTAAAGTAATATATTCTTGTGCCATATTTTCACCTTCATTCTTTCTAATTATAACAAATCTCTATTCTTCTTGAAAGTTATTATTTATCCAAATCGAATGGATTTGTTCCTTCTGTTTTTGATATTTACTAAGCACCTTTTTTGATGTTTGTATATCTTGATGAAGTTGGTCTTTTAATTGTTCGAAATGATCAAATTGAATCTCATCACGAATCTTTTCTAAAAAGAAATAACGAGCCGGTTTATCATAAATATTTTGATTAAAATCCAATATATGAGCTTCAATGGATAATTCGTGATTTCCAAAAGTTGGATTATTTCCTACATTAATCATTGTTGGATAAATCATTTGATCTAATAATATAAAACCAGCATAAACGCCAACTTGTGGTAAAACATATTCCTCATTGTAATCCAAATTGGCTGTAGGAATCTCTAATAAATTTGTTCCTCTTCTATATCCATGTCCAATTGTTCCTGAAATGGAATAAGGATAACCTAATAACTCATTGGCACTTTCCATATCCCCTTTTTCAATACAAGGTTCAATTCGGCTAGAAGAGATCTTCTCTTCTTTATCATTTACACTATCTATCACACTAACTTTAAAATCTTTTTGTGATAATAAACTTTGAATATTTCCACTATTCTTTGTTCCATATTGAAAATCAAATCCACAAACCAAACTAACAATATGCATATCTTTTAATACTTGATGAAATTGATCAACGCTTAAAGATGCAAATTCTTTACTAAATTCAAGGATATAAAATACATCCAATTGCATAGAGCGAGCCAATTCCATTTTATCGTCTAAAGTACAAAGATGTGTCAATGGTTTTTCTGGATGAAAAAGAGTCCAAGGATCTGGATGGAATGTAATCATTCCACTGAGAAGATGATTGTCTTTGGCTTCTTGTTTGGCTTTTTTTATAAGTTGTTGGTGACCTTTATGAAGTCCATCAAAATACCCAATACAACAAGCACTCTTTTCTAGATTGGGGAGTTGATTAAAAGAGATTGTTCGTACATCCATTACCATAACCCCCTTTTTGAACGATACCCTTGTTCGCATTTTTCATAAATCGCAAATGGCTGATCTTGATAAGTAATACAAACGATTGGTTCTTGGCAATCTAAATCAATAGTTTTTCCCTGAACCACCGGTTCTATATTTTCTAGTTCAATCATTGGATAATGATCTAAAACTAATTTCGTTGAATATAAAACAGGTTCTTGGTTTTCTAATTGTTCCAAAGTTTGACATTGATCCAAAGTAAAACGCCCAACTTTTGTTCGAATTAACGATTGCATACAAGAGGCATTATTCGTTTTAAAGCCAAAATCTCGACAAATACTTCTTACATATGTTCCAGAAGAACAATGAACAGAAAATTGAAGAGGGTCCATTGGTTGAATATCATAGATTTCTATATCTTGATATACTTTTGGAACTTCTAAACCTTTCCGTTGATAGTCCAATAATTTTATCCCATTGACTTTTTTATTACTGGTCATTGGTACCAATTGATGAATCTTTCCTTTAAATGTATCTAATACTTCTTGGAAATCAAAATCCATATTGATTTCTTTTGTTTCTAAGATATCTCCATAAATATCATCGGTTGTAGTAAATGTTCCCAATTGAATTTGAGCAATATATTCTTTATCTGTATCACTTAAGAATTGAAGTGTTTTTGTAGCCTTTCCACAAAGGATGACTAATACCCCTTCAGCCATTGGATCTAGTGTTCCAGTGTGACCAAATTTCTTTTGGTGATATCGTTTACGAAGGATGTTAATCACATCATGACTAGTCATTCCTTTTGGTTTGTGAATCAATAATACTCCATCTAACATTCTTTCATTTTAACTACTTTTCAAATCGGTTTCAACACTATATAATCAAATGCATGTGAGGATAAGAATATGGATTTAAAACATATATTAGGAGCCATTCGTAAAGCGGATGATGACTTCCAACTAATAGAAGATAATGACAAAGTCTGTGTTGCCTTAAGTGGTGGAAAAGATAGTATGTTGCTCTTTGTAGCCTTGAGTATCTACCAAAAGTTTGAAAATAAAAATTTTGAATTAATGGGAATCCATGTCGATGTAGGATTTGATGAACAAGAAAATCATTTAATGATGGAATTTGCACAAAAACATCACTTAAATTTACACATTGAAAAAACCCAAGTGTATGAAATCTTACAACAATACCCTATGAAAAATGGACGTTTGAATTGTTCTCGATGTTCCACACTAAAAAAAGGAATCTTATTTGATATTGCGAAACAAAATGGATGTAATAAAGTAGCTTATGGACATCATGGAGACGATGCGATCGAAACATTGTTATTAAATATGATGTATGGATCAAAAGTAGCTACTTTCCAACCGAAACAATATATGTCTAGACAAGAAATGGATTTAATTCGTCCCATGGTTTATTTAAAAGAAAAAGAGATTATTCAAGCTTGTAAGAAAAATGAAATACCCAATGTGAAAAGAATTTGTCCAAATGATGGCGTAACACAAAGACAAGCAGTAAAAGATAAACTAATGGCCTTTTACAAAGAATACCCATTTGCCCAAGATGCTTTTATTACCAGTCTTACCAATACTGATCAATACAAATTATGGCAAAAGAAAACCCTGAAATAATTTCAGGGATTTTTTTATAACCACCCAAGGATGAGATCTTTTCCCTGTATATACAGGTGGGTGACCTGTGTTAGACATTAGGATTCCTGCTCGAAACAGGCCTTCAACACAGAATAACAACGTCCGGTCTCCCGTATCTCTAAGTGTAGGAAAAATGTTAGTTCCCTGGGCTTAGTTTCATCATACAGTCTAAAAATTAGCATTGCAAGAAAGCAACTCTATTTTTTTTGTCAATATTTTTTATAAAAAATTAAAAAAGGATTCCTAAATCAAGGAATCCTTTGTTACTATTCTTGTGTTTTAATTTGTAATTCTTCCAATTGTTTTGGATCAACAGGTGTTGGTGCATGAGACATCGGACAAGTCGCTTTCGCATTTTTAGGAAATGC